>JAHFDU010000254.1 GCA_023248835.1 Myxococcales bacterium
ATTCGCCAGGAATGATGTAGTTGAACGGAATCAGTCGATGCAAAAGTTCCTGCAGCACCAACGCCAAATGACCGACGGTACGGGTGATCAGCCGAAAGCGCAACTTGTCGTAGACGTGCGCTGCAATGGAGGCTTTTTTGGCGTGCAGCTTGGTGACGACGCTGTCGCGCTCTTTTCGGCTCCAGGCGAATTCCACAATCGGGCAGCCAGCGGCGCGCATTTCGTCGACGACTCGCACCACTTTGCTTTCGACGAAACCGAACAGTTCGTCGTCTGAAACCGGCAATTTGAACAGCAGCTCGCGCCCGGCGAGATGATGCATGACGTGCATCGCTTTGAGAATGATGCACGCATATTTTTGGGTAACGCCCTTGCTCGACGCCAGCAACAAGAGCTCTCGCACACTCAAGTTGTGCGCGACGTCGGCAGGAATGTTGTAACCGAAGTTGCGCATCAGATATTCGACTGCGTCGACGCGCAACTCTTCGAGCCGCTCGATATCCTCGCGCTTGTCGGGATCGAATTCGTTGAGTCGCAAAAAACGCGCCACCTCTTCATCGGTGAAAAGTGCTAGCTGGTGCCAGTCAATCACCGAGCTGCCTTCGAGCAGAAGTCGTATGGCCTCGACGTCGCTGAGCGTCGCGTCGAGAATGCGCCGGCCGAGTGACACCGTTTTTTCCGGCGCAGTCGACATCATCCTAGTTGGGCCCGTGCGGCTTGCGCTTGCGCTGCGAGCTCGGCATCGCCGCAAGTTTCCTCAATCAGGCGCAGCTTGCTCTGCAACGTGCGCGAGCGTTTGGGGCGTTCGCGCTCGAGCAGCTGAAGCAGAGCGGCGACCACCTCGGTGACGCGCTCAGGCTTGTGGTGCTCGAGAGCCTGCTCGAGCATCTCGAAATCGGTCGGCATGCCATGCGTCTTGATGTAGCGATCGACCGCACGCGAAATGTCGTCGCGCCCGATCGCGGCCATCAGTTTTTTTCGCAGCGCAACACGGCCTTCTTGTAGCTCATCGTTGAGCTTGGTCTCTGGCGCTGCGACGACATTGCGGGGCTCGACTGACTCAGGTACGGGTGGTGCCAGTTTTTCGATCACCTCACCAAGGTCGCCGCGGGCAAACAACGCTTCGAGTGCGGCGCGGTGCTGCTTCGAAGCGGCTGGATGCTCGCCGCCGGTGTCGCGCCGCGGCTCAAACGGCCGACTCCGGTCACGGGATGAGTCGACTTCGCGCCACGATTTTTTCGATCGATCGTTCATTTAGAAAAATCCTCGCATTCACTTGGGCTTTCAGCTCTCAACTGTCAGTGGTCAGGTTCAGATCGGAACCTGACAGAACTGCACTTTCATCATCAATGTCGCGCCAACGCACTATCGATGATGAAAGCTGAGAGCTGACCGCTGAAAGCTACTTCTTTCTCTTAATGGTTACTTTCTTCATCACCACTGGGTCGACCGGAGCACTGCCGGCAGCGGCTGGCACGCGTGCGATTTTTTTGACCAAGTCGACCGGCGTGCAGCTACCAAAAATGGTGTGGCGACCGGTGAGGTGTGGCGCCCCTTTTTCGGTGATGAAAAATTGCGACCCGTTGGTGCCAGGGCCGCGGTTGGCCATCGCCAGTAATCCGTCGCGATCCATTCTCAATTCGGGCACGAATTCGTCGCCAAATTTGTAGCCCGGGTCGCCGGTGCCATTGCCAGCGGGATCGCCGCCCTGAATCATGAATTCCGGAATCACGCGATGAAAAGTCAGGCCATCGTAAAATGGCCGCTTGATCCATTTTCCCTGTTTCGGATCGCGAAATGGACGAACGCCGCGCGCCAGTCCAACGAAGTTGGCCACTGTCATCGGCGCCTGTTTGTCGAACAGATCACATTCGAACGATCCGAGCGACTTTCCGCCCTGGCTGATTTCTATTTTTGCACTCAGTGCGCCTTTGCCGGGCAGACCCTTGGTCGCATCGGCGAGCGCAATGGTGTGATTGGCCACAGGATCTTCGTCGGCGCGCGCGACCGTGGTGACGAGCAACAGTGCAACAAGAACTCGCATGGTTCCTCCAGGTTGGTTACGGGACCACATGGTTAAACTGCACTTCGCAGCCGAGCGCAACCCCGTTTTGACGAGCCCAGCCGGCGGGTACTTCCACCACATATTGCGCAGGCGTTGTCGGACCGCGCGGTTTGAGGGTCAGCGGCTCGGCGTTCTCCTCGATGCCAACCACTCGCATCGAGCTGTCGATGAAAATCATGTCGAGCGGAATCAAGGTGTTCTTCATCCAGAACACCAGCGGCTGCGCGTGATCGAACAGAAACAGCATGCCAGCGCCCGACGGTAAAGAGGTGCGCTCCATGAAGCCGTGCGCATGCTCCGCCTGGGTGCGCGCCAATTCCACCGTCACGCGTGCATCATGCGCCGGATTGGCGACATGAAAGATCACCTCAGGCGGCGCGATGGCTTCTGATTTCGCCAACTGGCCGCGCGGACAGGCCGCGCTGACCGACACTACGCTCATGCACAGGAGAGTACGCACCGTGCAGTTTATACCATGGATGATGTTACCGCGAGACGTTGAGCAGTACGGAAATCGAGTTGGGCGAGTGGTCAACCGTGGCGACGTCGAGTTTGCCGTCGTCATTGAAGTCGGCGGCGACCAAATCGATCGGATTGGCGCCGGTGGGAAAAAATACGGGATCGGCAAAACTGGTGGAACCGCTGCCTTGTAATACCGCGATGCTCGACGGCATGCCAGTGCCGCTTGAGCTCGTGAGCGCGACATCGATGTTGCCATCGCGATCAAAATCTTGAGCCAGCATCGCAATCGGATAGATCACTTGGTTGTCGGAAATTGCGATCGCGGTTGGTTTGAACATGTTAGAGCCAAGGCCGAGCACAACGCTGGCCGTGTTGTTCGATATCGCTGAGGCGAGCAGATCGATATGTCCGTCGTTGTTGACGTCCGCAACTGCACAGGTAAGTGTCAAATTGCCGGTCAAGAACAGTTGATTGGCGAATTGACCGTTGCCGAGATTCAAGAACGCGCCGACGTAGCCGGTACGACCGATCGAATCCTGGGCTATGGACATCACCACGTCTTTTTTGCCGTCGCCGTTGACGTCTGCGATGATCACTTTTTGCGGCTGTTTGCCCGAAGCCACGGTGTTCGCCGGCGCTTCAAAGCTGCCGTCGCCGCGACCGTGATAGACCGCAAAGGTGACCGGGCTTGAGGCGTAATTGGCCACCACCAGATCGGCTTTGCTGTCGCCGTCCAGGTCTCCGATCGCCATGCCGTAGGGCGCGGCGGTAGTGAACAGCGAACTGGCGGTGAAAGTGCCGTCGCCAACCGCGAGTAAAATATTGATGAGATAGCTACCGCCGCCGGCGATGCCGCCCAAGACCAAATCGCTCTTGCCGTCGCCATTGACATCGCCCGATGCGATGGCGCGGCCGCTCGACGGCAACGTCATGTATTGCCGAGTAAATAGGCCGCCGCCTTGATTGAAAAACAGCGCTAGGTCGACGCCGTCTTCCACCGCGACCGCAATGTCGGGGCGTCCGTCGCCATTGAAATCCCCGCTCGACAGCGCATTGGGTGCGGCTCCAATCGAGTAGGTGGTGGGATTGGCAAAAGAGATGCTCACCGTCGGGCCCAAATCCGTCGGTGGTGCCATGTCCATGCCTGGAGGCGGGCCGAGATCAGTTGGTGCCAGATCGCGTCCAGGCGTCAGATCGGGCAGCGATCCAAAATCGGCTGGCGGCTCCGGATCATGAATCGCATCTTCAATGATCGGCCGCATGTCGGTGGGCGAACTTGGGCCGCCGTCGCTCATTGGCATCGGCTGAAGGTCGCCGGTCGAGCCGTCGGTGATGCCGTAAGAGCCAGGACCGTGCTTGAACGACTCACAAGCGGTGAACAGGACAAACAGGGCGATCAACTGCTTTTGCATGGTACCTTCCTGGAGCCCAAGCTAAGCAAGAGCCAGGCCAGTGGAAGCTGCTGAAATTAGTTGTGTTTTTGTGATCAATGGGGTCTATTGACCTCACTGGAGGAGTTTTTCAAGTGGCAAAGTTGCGGAAATCGCGCTGCTTCGACTGCGGCGGGCTGGTATCGCACGTAGACGACGTAGTCGGCGACGGCGACGGCGAACAATTTCATGCTCACGCGGGGCAAAAGTTAAAAAGTGAGGACCGTCCCCCCAAAAAGGCTACCGCGACGCTTCGTCGTTGAGCGACTTGACCTCGTCATACGAGATCATCGCGGTGTCGCCACGGACAAAGGAATTGCCCTGTTTGACGGGCCACCAGACGAAGTCGGGGTGGTCACCTCGGCTGTCGCCGACCCACTCACCCCCAAGGATGCGCTGGTACCCGTCGGTTTCCAGCACGTAGCTGTAGCGCTTGCTGGTGGCGTGGTGTGCGGTCTCGCTCGCGGTGCGGCTGGGACTGGCTTCGGAGATGAAGGTGAACTCCATCTCGACTTCCCAGAAGTAGGTGGCGTCGGGGTTGAGCTTGTACGCGTCGCTGTCGCCGTAGGCGGCATACAGCGCCACCGTGCTCTGGCGCGCGCTTCCCACCACCAGCCAGCTCAGCTCCTCGCCGGCCTGCACATCAAGGCTGCAAGTTTCGGTCGAAGTCCATCCGTCCGACACGCAATCGAAGTCATTTAGAGAGACACCATCGCCGCGCTTGACGTAGAGATCGCCGTCGCCTTCGCGGGTGCCAAATAGCCTTAGGTGTAGAGTGCCCGACTCGGTTGCGCTGTAGCTGCCAGACTGGGTGGCGTCGGCGCTGAGTTGGGTCGACGGCATGACCTGGGTGGCGCTCGACGTGCCGCCGATCTTCTTGATCGCCTCATAGCGACTGATTTGCTTGAGCCGACGATTGACCAAATTATTGATTTTGAACTTCCACCCGGGCTGGTTCCAGACTTCGTAGTTGGCGCTTTGGTCAAGCACAAACCCTTGGTGGTGCAGACCCATTTTGTTGGTGACCAGCACATGCCACGATCCTGCGTTCATGTCGCGACAGGAGCTCTCGATGGTGCGACCGCTGGGGTCGCTGCCCACCGGATGGTCGTGGTTGCCGAGTTCACAGCGTGTCGCCAGCATGGCCGAGTCTATGTCGGTGTAGAGGAGCGACATGAGTGCCTGCAGATCACCTGGGTAGAAGGTGACACCGTTGCGCTTGACCGAATGCTTGGCGGCCGGTTCCGACAGTGCGTAGGGCGCCCAGCCGTGGCAGATGCCCCACCAGCGTGGCACGCAGCGCTTGTCGGCCCCATCGTACGACGCGGCGCAGGCTGAGCCATCGTTTTGATCCGAGCAATCCTCATCGCTGGTGCAGGCCTTGCGGTAGTCCAAGCTCTTGACGCCCTGGGCGTAGGAGACCGCGTCCATAACTTGGGTGACATCTTTGCCAAAAGCGCGCGCGTATTTTTCCACCGGAGAAGGTTGCTCGCTGTCCCACTTGGCATTGATGCTGTCCCGGTAGGTTGGCCAGTAGTCGCCCGGAATCGGCGGCGGCGCCTCGCCTTCAGTCGGAAGTGCGTAGACGGCGTAGATGAAGTCGTCGCCAAGATGGCTGGGATTGTTGGCTGTATCCCAAGCATCCTCTTTCTGGCCCGGTTGTGCAGCTCCGGGCTGAATCGGGGCGCCGCGGCAAGCGGCCCAAAAAAGAAATAGACAGAACGGTAGAATCTTCATTGCGCTGCCCAATATGCTAGATCTGCGCCAGAGATAGCGCGCGTAAAATCAAGCCGTTAGGTGTCACATGTGAGTTCAGGTGACATTAGGGCTGGGGTCTGTCGACCTACTCCGCTTGCCAAGCTCGGACAGGCGCTGGTCGAGGCTGTGAAGAACATCGCCGGCAAACTTCATATTTGTCTCGAGGAGGGAACACAAAGCGCGTGGCTGCACGAGATCCTCTCGCCGCACGTCGAGGAGCTGGTGG
>JAHFDU010000004.1 GCA_023248835.1 Myxococcales bacterium
ACGATCGATCGCGGCGCCGCGCCAAGCAGTGACGACCAAATAAGCATCGAACGGTTTGGTCAGACCGCGAGTTTTCCATCCGGCGCCGGTTGCGACGCGACGCCGCCAGATCACCGTAGTTAGAATATCGGAATCCTCAGACGGCAGGCTGCCGAGACGCTGCCAGGGCGTGTGCTGCTCGGTGAGCCAACCGTTCAATCCTTCGCTCGTGCCCCAATAGAGATTGGATCGTAGATTTTCGCCGTCGCCAAGACCGTGACCACCGCAATGAATGATGGAGTTGTCACAAAGAGCGACGTGAACTTGCACGACGACCGCGTTCCCGCGCTTTGCGACAGTGGCGATTCTATCGAACAGCGCGTCGCTGGGATCGGCGCGTGCGAGGTTTGCTAGGAAAAGAAACCAGCATGTGAACGCAACCCGCATCGCACAAACACTAGCACAGCAGATCTGCGAACAAAACTTGTCCCGGCTGCAATGTCGCGCCACGATGAAGCATGCGGGTTGCGCTGCTCTTGCTGATTTTCCCCTCGCTGGCATTCGCGCGGGCGTCGAGCGACGTCAATTACAAAGTGAGCGAGGCGTTTTCCGCGGCATTGCGCTTTGTCCGCGTCGACCGGCACTGCAAAGTTACCGACAAAGACGGCGATGCCGCGTTTATTAATTTCGAGTGTGAAAACGACGGCAAGATGGAGCGGGGCGCGCTGGAACTTTTTCGTTCGCCCAAAAATGGGGTGCGCTTGCAAGTGACGCTTGGCGATCAACCTCATTACATTGAACTGCGATTTCTGGAGCTGCTTGAGCGCAAACTGCGCGACGAGCTGGGCGCGCCACCGGCGCCCGCCCGCGCACCTCCGCCCGACGCCGGCAATTGAGATCTCGGCTGCTGCCCGGCATGTAAGTAGCCGGTGAAATGTGATACGAAACCGCATGCCTTTGCCCAAGGTTCGAACCTACGTCTCGATGCGAGTGACTCTTTTGCTGGCGCTGCTTTTGTCGCCGATTGCGACGCTGGCGGCGCCGCGGCCGGTGGTGCCAAACGTGGTCAAGCGGGTGGTGGTTTCGCTGACGCGTCACTCAGGAACTTCGGTGACCACCACCATGCCCAACGGCACCCTCAAAGTCGCGCTTGACGTGCTCGAAAACGGGCGCGGCCCGCACGTCGATGCCGAGCTCGCGCTTCTGCCCGACGGGACGCTGGCGAAATTGTCGGCCTCGGGTCACCACACCATGGGCACCAAAGTCGCCGAGTCGTTTGCGCGACAGGGTGATCATGCGCGCTGGCAGAGCGAAGAGGAGAAGGGCGAGCGCGACGTCAAAGGCAGTGCCTTTTACATTCCGATGGCCGACGTGCCCGATGCGATCGGTCTGCTCACGCAGGCGCTGATTCGATCGGGCGGCGCGCTGGCGCTGCTGCCGGCGGGAGAGGCGCGTCTTGAGAACCTCGGCGATGCGACGGTGCAAATTGCTGGCAAGCCGCGTCATCTTAAAGGCTATGCCATCACTGGTCTCGATCTGTTGCCGACGCCGGTGTGGATGAACGACGACAACAGCTGGTTCGGTTCGGTGTCGGAGTGGTGGTCGGTGGTGCCGGAAGGATGCGAGGAGGCGATTGCGCCGCTCATTGCAAAGCAGAATGAGACCACCAAAGCGCGCGATGCCAAACTGGCGGCGCTTGGTCATCATCCCCCGGCTGCAGGAATTGCCTACACCCACGCCCGGGTGCTCGACGTCGAGGCGGGCAAGTGGCTCACCGACCAGACGGTGCTGGTGGTGGGCGATCGCATCAAAGCGGTGGGATCGAGTCGATCGACCGCGCTTCCATCGGGAGTGGAAACGGTCGATTTGCATGGCCAGGCACTGCTGCCTGGACTCATCGATATGCACGCCCACCTTGGCGACACCGACGGTGTGCTCAACATTGCGTCGGGCGTCACCACCGTGCGCGACGTCGGAAACGATCCCGACAAGCTCGATGATTTCAAGCAGCGTTACGACGACGGTCGCGCCATCGGCACCCACGTGGTGAGATTCGGATTTATCGAGGGGCGCAATCCCAAAGCGGCGTCGAGCAAGATCACTGCAGAAACCGAAGCCGAGGCCAAAGCTGCAGTCGCCGAGTTTGCCCGTCGTGGCTACGAAGGAATCAAGATTTACAATTCGATGAAAACCGAATTGGTACCGCTGCTCGCCCAAGAGGCGCACGCACGGGGCATGCAGGTGACTGGGCACATTCCTGTGCACATGCTCGCCAATGAAGCGGTGCGCTCGGGCTACGACGGCATCGAGCACATCAACATGCTGTTTCTCAATTTCTTTGCCACCCACGACACCGACACGCGTGACACCACTCGCTTCACCTTGGTCGGCGATCGTGCGGCGGCGTTTGACTTGAGCTCTAAGCCGGTGCGCGATTTTGTCGCGCTACTCAAACAGCACCACACCGTGATTGATCCGACGCTCGGCGCTTTCGAGGATCTATTGGTGGGAGAGCAGGGCAAGATCATTTCAGGCCTTGAAGCGCTTGCGGCGCGTTTGCCGGTACAAACGCAGCGCGGATTTCTGTTGGGCGGGCTTCCGCTCGGCACCAAGGCCAAACTCTATCGCGACTCGTACGCAAAGCTGCTGGCGATGGTGAAATTGCTGGTGGACGAAGGAGTGACCGTGGTGACCGGCACTGACTGGATCGCGGGTCTCGGTTTACAACACGAGCTCGAGCTGTTTGTGCGCGCTGGACTTTCGCCGGCTGAGGCGCTGCGTTGCGCCACCATCGTGCCGGCGCGCGCTCTCAACATCGGCGACCGTACCGGATCGATTGCGGTCGGCAAAGTGGCCGACCTGTTTGTCGTCGACGGCGATCCACTCAAGCGCATCACCGACATCACCAAAGTCGTCAGCACCATGCGCTCAGGCGTGGTGTCCCCGTCGGCGCCGCTTTATCGTTCCGTCGGTGTCCGATGACCTCGATCGACCTGCACTCGGACGCGCTGGTTCCGTCAGGCATGGTTCGCATGGCCCTTGATTAGAGCGTGCGGTGGCGCAGATACATGGTTGCGCTGTCGCTGGTTTTCGGTTGCGCGTCGCCCCGACTGCCGCACGATCTTCAAGTGGCGCAAGCGCATGAGCATGCGCACGAAATGTCGCAGGCGCTCTCGGCCTATGCGGAGATTCGGATCGGATGCGAAAAAAGTGGTTTGCGCCATACCCACGACGATTGCGGTGCGGCGGCATTTCGTGAGGCCGACCTGCTCGAATTGGTCGGGCAGCGGCAGCAAGCAGAAGCGGCGTTTTTGCGCGCGGCCAAAATCGCCAGCGACCCGAGTCGTGCGGCGCGGGCTTTGGTGCGTGCCAGCATCTTGCGGTACGCTCTCGATTGGCCGCAGCAGGCCGCCGCGCTGTGCTGGCAGACGGTGGATAAATTTCCCGACGAACAAGCGGCGGACGATGCGCTGGCGCTGGCGATCAAACACAACACCGAATCCGCCTCAGTGCTTGGGGCGCGCCTAGACATACTTTTCAATCGTCATCGCGATCGCGACATCGCCGACAATCTTTTGTACGCGCGTGCCGAGTTGGCGCAGCAGAGTGACCTGCGAACCGCGGTGGTGCTCTACGACCTATTGGCTTCAAGTTATCGCCGTTCTGCGCTGTGGGATGATTCACTTTGGCATGCGGCGAACCTGCTGCGGCAGCAACGAGATTACGTCGGCGCAATGCGGCGGTTGCAAAAAATTCTCGATTCGCGACGAGAAACTTGGGTGACCGGAAGCTATAATTCGATTTATCTCGACGACGCGCAGCTGCTCATAGGGCGAATCGCGCTCGAAGACCTGCACGATGTGCCACGTGCGATCGCGGCTTTTTCGGCGCTCGAGAGCGACTATCCCGAATCGACCCTGCGCGACGATGGGCTGGTTTATTGGGCACGCGCACTGCTGTCGCAACATGTGCCACCGACGGAGGAGGATCGGAATGGCGCTTGCGCAAAACTTCACCGGCTGTTTGCCAAGTATCCCGACGGGAACCAGGTTCATGCCGGCCAGGCGCTGGCTGCCGAGATCGGTTGCCGATGACCGCGATGGTCGAATGTCGGTCGCTCTGTAAGTCGTTTGGCGTGCGTCCGCTGCTCGATAGAGTGAATGTTCGCCTTGCATCCGGTGAAATTTGCGGTCTCATCGGTTCGGCGGCCACGGGAAAAAGCCTGCTGCTCAAACTCCTGTGTGGACTGCAAGCCTCCGACGGTGGGGAAATTTTCATCGCCGGCAGACGGCTGGATGCATCCTCGAAAGAGGAGCTGCAGCAATCGCGTAAGCACATCGGCATGCTGTTTCAGAACAACGCGCTGTTCGATTTCATGACAGTGCGCGACAATGTGGCGTTTCCGCTGGTGCGATCGGGGGCAACGTCGGCAGAGGAAATTCGCGAGCGTGTTCATCAGACGCTGCGCGCGGTCGGGCTATCGGGTAGCGAAGAGAAACTACCGGCGGAGCTCTCCGGCGGCATGAAAAAACGGGTTGCGCTGGCGCGCGCACTGGTGGCGCGTCCTGCCCTGCTGCTTTTCGACGAGCCCACCGCTGGCCTTGATCCGGTGACCACCGCGAGAATTTACGAGCTGCTTGGCGCCGAGCAGGCCCGCACTCGAGCAACCATGCTCTTGGTGTCGTCGGACGTCGACGGTTTGCGCCGTTTTGTGCCGCGCCTACTGATGCTGCACGCTGGCCGTCTGCGCTACGACGGGCCCTCGGACAAGATCGATTCGTCCGAGGATGAAGTGGTGCGCCAATTTGTTCGTGGCGCCGATGAAGGACCGCTGTGATTTCGACGCTCAGAGACATTTGTCGTGAAGTGGGCGCGGCCTATTTATTGCTCTTGCACGTCGGCACGCTCTTGCTGCGTGGTCGTTTCGACCGGCGCGAGCTCGGCCGCAGTCTTGCGGCGATGGGCGCTGACTCTTTGCCGATCGTTGCGCTCACCGCGTTTTTCACCGGCGGCATCATGGTGATTCAAGCAGGGATTTTTGTTAGGCGCTTTGGCGCCTATGGATTGCTTGGTTTTGGCGCCGGCTACGCGACATTGCGTGAAGTGGGCCCGTTGCTCATCGGTCTGATGTTTTCCGGTCGGGTCGGTGCCAACAACGCCGCCGAGCTTGGCACCATGACAGTGACCGAGCAGATTGACGGGCTGCGCGCACTCGCCATTGATCCCATCGCTTTTCTGATTGTGCCGCGCGTGCTCGCGATGGTGATCGCACTGTTCTGTTTGCTTCTCGTGGGTGACGCGGTGGCGCTTTCAGGCGGTGCACTGTTTGGCAAATGGTTGCTCGGCGTCGAGTTCTCCTCTTTTTTTCACTCTTTTGCCGACAACTTGAAACTTGCTGATCTAAGCGTTGGCCTCGTCAAAGCCGCCGTGTTTGGTCTGGCGATCGCAATCTCGAGTTGCCATTTCGGTTCGAGCGTTCGCGGCGGCGCGCCCGGCGTCGGCAGAGCAGTGAACGCCGCGGTAGTAGCTTCGGCGCTGGCGATCGTGCTTTCGGATCAACTGATCACGGTGCTGTTCAAATGACGCCGATCTCGTTGTTGCACCGAGCCGCGCCAAGTCTGGAGCTCCTACGCCATCTACTGTGGCGCAGTGGGCGCGGCGCGTTTCGCCTGCGCGCGACCGATTTTCCTCGCGGCGAAGTGTGGCGGCAGATGCACCAGATCGGCAATCGTTCACTGCTGTTTGTCTGCGTGACTTTGAGTTTTCTCGGCATGGTGTTGGTGTTTCAGACCTGCCTGCAAGTCAATCGCATCACCGGCGATCTGTCGCAAGTAGGCGCGGAGTTCATCAAGATCCTGGTGCACGAGTTCGGCCCGTCGCTGTGCGCGATGATGCTGGCGACTCGAGTCGGCGCCGGCATCGCCGCCGAGCTAGGATCGATGGTGGTGACCGACCAAATCGATGCGTTGGCGATGAACAATGTCGATCCGATCGATTACCTGATCGTGCCGCGGTTCGTTGCCTCGATGGTGATGACTGGCGCTCTCACGACCGTCGGTGTTGGCTGCGCGGTTTTTGCAGGCGCCCTGACTGCGGCCTACAGTTTTCATGTCAATCCAGTAGTGTTTGTCGATCCGTCCCACGTTCGCATCGGCGATTTGGTGACCGGCTTTTTCAAATGCGCCGCCTACGGCGCGGCGATTCCGTTGGTCTCGGGTTTTTGCGGTCTGTCAGCGCAGGGCGGATCCGCAGGCGTTGGCCGCTCCACCACGCGAGCGGTGATCGCGTCGTCGTTCATGGTGATCGTGCTCGATTTTGTGATTTCGGGAGTTGCTTACTTCACGCTACAGAGTGCGCCATGAGCTGCAAAATCGAATTCCGCGACGTCCACAAATCCTTTTCCGGAAAGCCGGTGCTGCGCGGCATCAACCTGCAAGTTTTCGCTGGCGAAGTGCTGTTTGTCGTCGGTACTTCGGGTGTCGGCAAGTCGGTCACCATCAAGACGTTGATTGGTCTGCTGCGACCGGACGCCGGCAGCGTTTTTTTTGATTCAGAGCGGGTCGACCAGCTTTCGGAGCGCGGGCTCTATTCGATGCGTAAGCGTTGCGCCATGGTGTTTCAGCACGCCACCCTTTTCGACTCGATGACGTTGCGCGAAAATGTTGCGCTGCCATTACGCAAACACACCGATTTGTCGGAGGCCGAGATCGCCGCCGAAGCCAAGAAACGTCTCGAGGAGGTGCACCTACAAGATTTTTCCGACGCGCTGCCGGCGACGCTGGGCGACGGGATTCGCAAACGCGCAGCGATCGCGCGCTCGCTCGCTCTCAATCCCGAGTGTGTGCTGTTTGACGAGCCGACCACCGGTCTTGATCCCGTGAGTGGGCGGCGCATTGATCGACTGATTCGCGAACTTTCCGATGCCCGCCAGGTCACAAGCTTAGTGGTCTCACACGATCTGACATCGATTGCCACCATCGCTGACCGGGTCGCGCTGCTCTATCAGGGGCGCGTCCACGCGGTGGGCAACCTTGCCGAACTGCGAAAAAAAAATGATCCGATCATCGAGCAATTTTTTTCCGGCAACGCGCGCGGCCCGATGGAGACGCCGGGATTTTAGAACCGAAATCACGTTGACGCTCCAGTCGCGTTTATGTGCCGGCAACTCGAGGTTTCTCGAAGGGTGGCTACTATGACTGGCGCAGGCGTGAAGCGTGAGCAGGAGGACGATGATGCGATGATGCGGCAGATAGAAGACATCCACCAGGGCAGCAAGAAGCGCTACGGCAACCCACGGGTGCACGAAACGTTGGTAGGCCGGTAGGCCTGGGAGTGCGGACGAGTCGAAAGCGGTGGCGGGTGGCGCGGCTGATGAGGACGCATGACCTACGGGCGCGTCGTCGTCGGAAATTTCGGACGACCGACTCTAACCACAAACTTCCAGTGGCTGATTATCGCGCGGGCCCGGCGCAGGCGTGCGTCACGTCGCCGCGGTAGAGCGCGAGGTAGGGCGGGCGGCGCGGTGGGATGTGGAACTTCACCATCGCCGCGGGGCGCGTGAGCACCTCGGCGACCGCGCAGCCCTGGCCCGGCGAGTCGAGGCGCGTGGTGACCCTCAGCGTGAGGCCGCTCGCCATGGGGATGACCGCGGCCACGCTGGCGCGGTACCCGGCGGTGGGCTTGTCGCCCGCGCTGTAGAGGAACACCCACTCGCGCGCGAAGTTGACGCCGGGAGCGTCGTGGCCGAAAAGCGCGCGGTAGGACGCGGCGGTGGTGAAGAGGCGCCTCGTCTCGCGAGAGCCGACCGGGGACAGATCCTCGAAGAGGGGCACGAACGGCCAGGCGGCGTGGTCCTTCTTGGCGTCGCTGGCGGGATCGGCCTCGAGCACCTCGCCCCCATTCTCGAGGATCAGGTCGTCGCCGCCTTCGGATGAGGGAGCGCACCCGACCGGGCCGAGCAGGGAGACCAGGGCAAAGGCTGCGGGGAGGGCGAGTGTTCGCATGGTCGGACCACCCGAGCAATCACCCCGCGCGTCCCGGGGAGTTCGGGGCGCAGGGTGGTCTCGTCGCTGGCCACCCTCGCCGCCAGTTGCGCCATAACTGGCACACCTCGCCCCGACCGCAAGAAGTAAATCGGGCCATCGTGTCGCTGGATCCGCCGGGGCCTCTCTGCCTGGGGGATAGTCCGAACAAGCCGCATTTCGCCGCCGCGTTCGAGTAGAAGAATGGCTGGGCACATATGCGATCAGGTTCCGATATCGGGCAATTTGTCTCATTTGTCTCGAATTGAACAATGCGCAAGGCTATGCGATCCTGCGAAAAATTGCAAATTTGAAGGGCTGCTCAATCGGCAGGATCGGGCCTGAGAATTCGTCGCTGTTTATTTTGCGGTGGAGCGCGAGCTGGCACCGCCGCTCGCGCTGCGTCGGATGCGAACGGAGCGGAACTTCGCGCCGCTGGTCGGCCAGCTGCCCGCCGCGTTCTCAAACCCCGGCGGTCGCGGAGATTCATGGATGCGAGGCACCGCATGAGATCGAGCGAGAAGCCGTCGAAGGTCGGCGGCAGCCGGAAAGGAGCGATGGGATTATGAAGAGTTTGTCAGCTTCTACAGCGAGATTGCCATTGAACAACCGGGTTGGCCTGCTGCTACGCCAACATGAAGTGCATGGCGACGTGGTAAGCCACGATGAGCGTGTAGATCGCCAGCGACGTCACAATGCCGGCGATCGCCAGCCGTTTGGTGCGCAGGTGCCAGAGTAGGAGGATGCCGATCGACACCAAGGCTAGTTTGCCGACCATAAAAAGCAACGGATTGTGCGACAACAAGTAGTCCATCAGCGGATTGGCTTCGGTGGCGACGCCCGCCGAGACGAACTGCAGAGTGAAGATTGCGTCGAGTAGATTGAGCACCAGAATTGCCCCCGCTGCTGCGGTCACCCATTTAGGAACCAGTGCCAAGGCCCGTGTTGTCGTCGATGTGTGAAAGGTCACGGAAGCAGTCATTGCAGCCGGCAGACCAAGCCGAAGTCCTTGTGCGACGCGGACTTCGAGGCCTGGCTGGGGGTCGCAGTACGGATCGGGTGGGGTCAAATGTCTCCACGACTTCCCAAGTTGTCAGACCGCTCGCGTTGTGTTCGAGTGGCGCTGATGGTGACCGATTCTTTCTTGTCGCTCGACCCAGTACGGCTGCTCGATGCGGTAGAGGCCGGGCTAGGCAGCGGCGCGCGCGCGACCGGTCGCTGCCTGGCTCTGAACAGTCTTGAAAATCGCGTCTATGAAATCGAACTTGAAGAACGCGAGTCAGTGGTGGCTAAATTCTATCGTCCCGGGCGCTGGAGTCGCGACAGCATTTTGGACGAGCATGCTTTCATTGCCGAGTTGGCAGCGGCGGAGATTCCGGCGGCGGCCCCGCTTCAACTTTCAAACGGCTCAACACTGGGTGAAGCCAGCGGCTTGTGGTTCGCGCTGTTTCCAAAATTTCGTGGACGGCTCCTGCCCGAGCTTGACGACGGTCAGCTGCAACAAATTGGCCGCTGGCTTGCGCGGGTGCACAACGTTGGCGTGCTGCGGCCGGCGCTTCATCGACTGACGCTGACGCCCGAGTGGTGGGGGCTCGAATCGATCAAATTTTTGCTCGCAAGCAATTCCATCGACGGTCAGCTTTGCGCGCGCTATGAGCGCGGGGTGCGCACGCTCGTCGACCGTATTACGCCGCTGTTTGTCGGTACCGAGTCGATCCGCATTCACGGCGACTGCCATCTTGGCAACGTGCTGTGGCATGCGCAAAGCCCGCACCTGATTGACTTTGACGACATGATGATGGGGCCGCCCGTGCAAGATGTCTGGCTGGTGGTGCGCGGCCGCGACGTCGAGGCCAACCGTCAACGCGATGTGCTTTGCGACGGCTACGAACAGATGCGCGATTTTGACCGCACGACGCTGCGTCTGATCGAGCCGCTGCGCGCGCTGCGCATGATCCACTATGCTGCCTGGATCGCGCGTCGCTATCAAGATCCGGCGTTTCAACGCGCATTTCCTGAATTTGGTAGCTATCGGTATTGGCTTTCGGAGTGCGAAGATCTCGACAATCAGATTGCGCTGCTTACTTAGGGACTCTGAAACAGGCTCTGTATTTCCATCGCGGTCAATGCGCGGCTGTAAAGGCGAAGGCCGTCGAGTGCACCATTGAACCAAAAGTTTCCCGGTGCCCCTGCCAGCGACCAGGTGCCGACTCGTTTGCCGCGAGAAAAGTCGACCGTGTCGCTGCGCGCTGCACTTCCGCTGACAGCGCCCCCGATCGGTGCGCCGTCGTAGTAGTTGGTCAGTGTGTTGCCGCTGCGTACCGTCGCAAAATGATGCCAGCTGCCGACGACCGAACCGACCGTTGACAACAGTTGCGTGTAGGCGGCGCCGCCGGGATAGCTGACGAAGCTGTTCACTTGAGTCGAGCCGTCGACAAAGAGCGCGACACTGCCGGTTGGGCTGGCCCCGTCGCCACGTAGATCGACAAGATAGGATCGGCCAGCCCCGTTGGCAGCGACCATAGAGAACCAGATCGCCACGGTGTAGTCGCCGGCGGCCGCGTTGCCGCCCGCTGGTAGGCGCACATATTGCGATGCGCCGTCGAGAGTGATGGCTTTTCCGGTGACGCCGCTGCCATAGGTTGGACCGGCCACCAGAGTTCCGGTAAAACCGTTGCCGGTTGCATCGAGCGCAGAAGTTCCGGAGCCCTCGTCGAAGCGATAGATGGCCATCGTCGTCGCGTCGTCGAGAATCTGCGCATTCGAACGGGCGTAGTTGCTGATCCGCACCTCGTCGATGAGGCCATTTAGAAATTGCGCGTTCATGTTCCAGCGACCGATTTCGAGTTGACTTCCTGAGCTGCCGAGCGGCCCGGTCCGCATCGCGCTAC
Source organism: Myxococcales bacterium (assembly GCA_023248835.1). Taxonomy (GTDB): domain Bacteria; phylum Myxococcota_A; class Polyangia; order Palsa-1104; family Palsa-1104; genus JAHFDU01. The sequence goes on from JAHFDU010000004.1 coordinate 10,892, forward strand.
TCGCGGGCTGGCCGTCGACGAAGAGCCGCACTGCGCCACCGTCGTAGGTCATCGCCAAATGTTGCCAACGCCCGGTTGCAACCGCAATGCTGGAGGCCGAGCTCGGGGAGGGGTAGTCAGCGGTGAGAAGACCGCCCGAGGAGACCGAAAGATTGAAGCCGCCAACTTTACCGACCAGCATCGGGGCACTGGCATAGTCGGCAAGATTGACCCAGGCCTCGATGGTAATCGTTGCGAGCGAGTTTAACGGCGCGACATTGGTGATGTCGACCGCGCCGGCGCCATTCATGCTGAGCGCGTTTAAGGAAAACCCCGTCGTGTAACTCGAGCCGGTGCCAGTGAGCGATCCGTTGTTCGAGAAACCGGAGCTGTCGTTGGCGGTGAGTCCTGCACCCTCGTCAAAGCGCCACCAACCAATCAATCCGGGGTCGGTACAAAGTCCGCCGACGCAGCTCAGGCTCTGACAATCTGAGTTGCCGCTACACATGTTTTTTTCGCCGCACTTGCTGCAACCGGCACCGCCGCAGTCGACATCGGTCTCGTTGAAGTCTTTGACGCCGTCGTGGCAGCTGGTGACGCAGAGGTTGCGATAACAAAACGTCGACGCGCAATCGCTGCCGCTGCTACACGCCTTGTTCAGCAAGCACTTGCTGCAGCTGCCGCCGCAGTCGATATCGCTCTCATCTAGGTTGCGAACAAAATCGGAACAGGTCGGCGGCGCGCATGCCTTGCCCATGTCTACAGTCGCGCAGATTCCACTCTGGCAGTCGCTGGCGCTCACACAGCTCTTGTTGCTGCCACACTTGCCACAGTTGCCACCGCAGTCGATGTCGGTCTCGTTGCCGTTTTTTACGGTGTCGCTACAGGTAGAGGCGAGGCAAACCATTCCCAGATCGCTTGATCCGCAAGCGCCGCTCTGGCAGTCGTGGCTGCTTTGACATTGCTGGCCAAGGTTGCATTTGGCGCAGCTGCCGCCGCAATCGATATCGGTCTCGCCTCCGTTTCGCATGTGGTCGCTGCAGCTCGGCGTCGCGTCGACGGCGGAGTCGAACTGGCTGTCGAGATTGAGATCGGCAGCGAGATCCGCGGCCATATCGCTCGCGCTTGCCATCGAAAGATCGTCGCTTGCATCCGCAAATTGGTTGTCGCCAAGGTCGGCCGCCGTGGGTGGTGTAATCCCAGCGCTGCAGCGAGCAGCCAGACACAGCAAAATCGCGGCGCGCACCCTAATGGGCAAGCGCAGAAACCTCGGCGCCGCTGAGTGCGCGGGTGTAAATGTGCAGGTCGTCGATGAGGCCGTTCCAGTAGTACTGCGTCGTGCCTGGCGCGGTCGCTACCGCTGAGTAGGTACCGATCCGTTTGGCACGTGAGAAATTCAAAGCGGGAAAGGGCGTGTTGAGGCTACCGTTGTAGGTACTGCTGGTGACAACGCCATCGTAGTAGGCGGTAAACACGCTGCTGTTGCGGACAATTGCATAGTGGTGCCAAGTGCCAACGGGATTTGGAATGACCGTGTTGTACAGACTGTAGCTAAGCGGCATATGTTGGTAAAAACTCCACAACTGCACGATGTGAGCGGCGCCATTGTTGGTGAGCAACAAAGCCGGTGTGCTGTCGGCGACCGCGCCGTCGCCCTCGAGATCCAAGAGATATTGGTTGGTGCCAACGCCGACCGGAGCCGCGAGCTTGAACCAGATTGAGATCGTAAAGTCGGTGACCAAGTCGTTTCCGCCAGCCGGTACAGTCATATATTGCGTGGTACCGCTGAGCGACAGCGCGGTGCCGCCGCCGGTTCTCCCCGCGGCGTAGGTGGCACTGTGCAGCGTTCCGACAAATCCGTTGCCGGTCGAGTCTGCGGCGGCAGCCCCTGAGCCCTCGTCGAATCGATACCAACTCATAGAGGTGGCGTCGTCGAGAATGTCGCCGTTGCCGCGGGCGTAGTTGCGAACGCGCACGTCGTCGATGAGGCCGCTTAGAAATTGGCTATTGCCGTTCCAGCGCCCAAGTTCGAGCGCGCTGACCGAGGTTCCGAGTGGCCCTGCGCGCACCGCCGATCCCGCTGGCTGGCCGTCGACGAAGAGCCGTTCGGCGTTGCCGTCGTAGGTCATCGCCAGGTGTTGCCAGTGCGCGGTGGTGGCGACGACATTGCTGGCGAGCGACGGAGCAGGATAGGCAGAGGTGAGCGCGCCCGCTGCGGAAACCGACAAATTGAAACAGCCGACCTTGCCGGCCAGCATCGGCGCCGCAGCGTAGTCGGCAAGATTAACCCACGTCTCGACGGTGACTGCGGCAAGTGAGTTGAACGGCGCGGTGTTTGACACCACCACCGCGCCGGCGCCGCTCATGCTGAGCGCGCTGCCGGAAAAACCGCTGCTGAAGCTTGATCCCGATATCGTGCCGCTGCTTCCTAGCCCCGAACTATCGCTCGCAGTCATGCCGGCGCCTTCGTCGAATCGCCACCAGCCGATGAGCCCAGGATCGGTGCACAAGCCGAGCACGCAATTGCCGCTTTGGCAGTCGGTCCCTGCAGTGCAGAGTTTGCGTTCGCCGCACTTAACGCAGCTCGCACCGCCGCAATCGATGTCGCTCTCGTTGAAATCCTTCTGCCCGTCGTGGCAGCTGTCGACGCAAACTTGCTGGTAGCAAAAAGTCGAAGCGCAGTCGGTGCCAGCGCCGCAGCCTTTTCCGAGGACGCATTTGTTGCAGCCGCCGCCGCAGTCGACGTCGCTCTCGTCGCCATTTTTGACCAAATCGGCGCAGGTTGCTGCGGCGCAAACGCTTCCCATGTCGATCGCCACACACACCGCGCTTGAGCAGTCGGCTGCCACTAGGCAGTGTTTCGTCGCGGCGCATTTGGCGCAGCTGCCACCGCAGTCGACGTCGGTTTCGTTCAAGTTCTTGGTCAGATCCATGCAAGTGGCAGCGGCGCAAATCAGGCCCATGTCGGTCGACTGACAGACGGCACTTGAGCAATCGCTTCCGCTTGAGCAGTGCTTGGTGTTGGCGCAGCGATTCGGGCAGCTGCCGCCACAATCGATATCCGTTTCGCTGCTATTTTTCAGATTATCGCTGCAGGTTGGCGTGGCGTCTGCAGTGAGATCGGGGGGCGGGGTAAGGTCGATCAGATCAACGACCGAAAGATCGTCCATATCTGCGCCGGGCATATCGGAGACCATGCTCAAGTCGGGTGGCTCGGTCGCCACGTCGTTGGCTCCATCGTGGATGCCGGCCGCGTCCTCGACGGGAAGCGCCATGTCTTTTGCGACGCGGCTGCTGCTGCAGCCGACCGCAAGCAGGCTTACGAGACCGAGCGACACAACCCGCATAGCACCATTTTACGCTCGCGCTCGGCGGCTGTCGAGCTATACTCCAGTCGCGATGGCGTGGGTTTTCGACATTCTGGCGATTGGAATTTTGGCGCTGGCACTGCTGGTGCCGAAGACCAGCGTGGTGGTCAAGCCGGCGATCGCCTCGATGGGCGAGACTGCGACCGATCTTGAGCGCTTTGCCGAAGCGCAGGATCGTCTGACCAAAGATCCGGAGTCAATCGATGCCGCGCTCGGGCTGGCCGCGATAGAGCTCGAATTGTCGCATCCCACCTGGGCGCTGCGCACGCTTGATAAGTTTTCCGCGCGCGGCGATTTTCGCGTCGAGATGTCACGCGCCACCGCGTACGCGGATTTGTACAATCTCGATCGGGGCGTGGCGATGACTGGCTTGGCGCGCGGCGAGTGCGATCATCAGCCGATGCTGTGTGGCGAGCCCGACCGAGTGAAGCTTGGACTACTCGAGCAGGCGATGCAGACGTTGCGCGATCAAAAGATCGATCCGATTCGGAATCCGACTGAGGCGCGCGAGGCGGTGCAACACGTGCTGCACGGCGCGTTCGTGCCCAACATTTTTCCCAAAGGGCTCCAAAAATGAGCCGAAAAAATCGCAGCCGCGGGAAAAAAGGCGGAGGGCGATCGGGCCTTCTCACCGGGATGCGCTCCGGTTTTCGCAACGTTGGTATGGCCGCGATCGGGGCCAAGCGTGGCAACAGCAGCGATAACAAAAACACGCGCAGCAAGAAGATCTGGAACTATGTCCAGTGGGCGGTGGTGCTGGCGCTGGCAGCGCTGGTGCTCAAGCGAATGGGAATCTTGACGCCCCCCTAGTTGCAATGCTGTTCGCTTAAGACGTGCATGCTGAGCGGAGCGTAGCCGCATCTTAAATTTTTATTTCTGCGAACCGCCAGCGCTCGAATCCAGATCTCCGTCGAGCCCGAGTCCGAGCCCAGGGCCGCAGGCCCGGAGTCCGAGCCCGGCTTTCAGATCGGGCTCGGGCTCGCACGCGGGCTCGGGCTCGAGGGGAGATCGGATTTTGATGCGTACGCCCGTGCCGCATCTTGACTTTGTATATACTAACGTATATATTTATAGTATGAAGATTGAGCGAGCCAAACTTTTTCAAAATGGCGGCAGCCAGGCGGTGCGGTTGCCTCGGTCCTGTCGGTTCCCTGAAGGACAGCGAGAGGTACTGGTTCGAAAAGAGGGCGAGCGAATTGTGCTTGAGCCGATCGATGCATGGTCTGACAAATTTGTCGGCTGTTTGGGTGCTTGGAACGGAGCGATGGAGCGTCCGACTCAGGCCTCGTTAGGTTCCCTTCGCGTTTTCAGAAAACGATGAGTGTTCGTTACATGCTCGATACCGACACAGTGAGTTTCGCCTTCAGAGGAGAGGGCGAGGTCGGGCCGCGTATCGTTCAGCATCATCCGTCGGAGCTGTGCATCAGCAGCGTCACATTGGCCGAGCTTCGATTCGGTGCTGAGCGTCGCCGATCGAAGAAGCTACACCGCTTGATTGACACCTTTGTTGAGAGTGTCGCAGTGTTGCCATTTGACGACAGTGCGGCCGCTCATTTTGGGGTGCTTGGGGCTGCACTGGCCGGAAGTGGCACACCGATCGGACAGTTCGACACACTCATCGCTGCCCACGCACTGTCGCAAGGTGCCATTCTAGTCACCAACAATACGCGCCACTTCTCCAAGGTCAGAGGTCTGCGGGCAGAAAACTGGACCATGTTCGATTAGTTGCTCTCCCCTCGATTTAGGTGGAGGGGACCTGCGGCTCAAAATTCGGCCCAAAAAGAATTCGTAGCCGTTCACGCCTCCACGCTCCGCTCGCCCTGAGCTTGTCGAAGGGCAGACTCGACGCTCAGGGTGCCCGGACAGGGGGCGTGAACGCTTACAAGCTCTCGATCAAAGTGGTTGGTCTTTGCTGGCGGCCCGTTTCGCGATCGCCTGACGACCGAGAGCGATCAGATCGCGGGTCGATGGGCCGGCGATGAGCAACGCCGACAGCGGATAAAGGACGGCGCCGAGCGCTAGTTCGATGCCGAGCTCGAAGCGCGGTGCAACTGCAGGAAAGAAATTTCGCCACAGCAGAATCGCAGCCACCATCGGCAGGCAGGCGCAGAGTGGCGCCGCCAAGCCGCCGAGCAGTTGACCAAGCGGCACCGCTTCGAGCCGCGCCAGTGCTGCAGCCAGGGCAAATGCGCGCAGGGCGAACACCACACCGACGGCGACGCAGGCGGTGAGCGCTCCAAAATGCCAACTCGCGGCGATGCCCAAGATCACTCCAATCGCGGTCGATGCTTCGACGATCAGGATGGTGAGGTTGCGGCCGGCCGCGGCGAGATGAGCGCCGAGCGCGCCGGCGATCGGCCTGGTGATCGAAAGCGCGCTCAAACAGGCGAGCATCGGCCCTACTGCAATCCAGCGATCGTTGACACCGACGCGCGCCAGCGTCGGGGCGACGACGCCGAGTCCAACCCCGAGTGGAAACATGACCAGCGCAATCAAGGGCAGACTGCGCCGCAGCGCTTCGGAGCGCTGCCCGCGATCCCAATGGACAAACGCCGAGAGCATGACGTCGGTTAACTGCTCGCCGACTTGCACCGCGGGAATATCAGCAAGATTGTAGGCGAGCGTATAGAGCCCGCCCATCCCGACGCCAAAATAGTGCGACATCAGACCGTTGTCCCAGCGCCGCGCCGCGAACGTTGCGATGCCGGTGAGCGCGACCGGAAGCCCATAGCGCGCGATTTCGGAAAAGCGCTTGAAGTCGATGGGGCCCCACTCAAACCAGTCGCGACGATGGTTTGCGCCGATCATCCAGACTGCGCGCAGGAGCGAGCGCGCGATGTTACCCCACACGATCGACATGCCGCCGAGCCCGCCCACCGCGGCGCCGACCGAGACCAAGGTGTAGCTCAATTCACCGACGGTGCGACCGAGACCGACGGCGCGAAAGCGCAGGTCTCGCACCAGCAGTCGTTCGGGAACGAAACTGACGCGATCGATCAGAACCGACGCCACCAGGCCGATCACAAACGGTCCCATGTCGGGAGCGTGCATGTAGCGCCCGAGCGGTTGACGCAACAAGATTGCGAATGCCAATGCCAATGCACCGAGTAGGAAATGGAGCAGGGTGGCGTGAAAAATTGCCGCGCGTGCCTCATTGCGCTTGGTGACCACGTACATGCCGACGCCGAGGGTGGAGAACTGATTGGCCGACAGCACCAACACCGATGCGTCGGCGACTTCGCCATACACCGTCGGTGCAAGGTAGTGCACCAACACCAGCGTTCCGATGAGGCCAAGGCCGCGCGCAATTAGGCTGGAGCCGATGGTCCAGATCGCCCCGCGCAGCGCTTTTAGCCCAATCGACAATTTCTTGTTTTACGGAACGAACAGCGTGTCGCCCGAGAGCAGTACCACATTTTCCTCTGGGTGCTCGCCCGAGCTAATGCGCGTGTAGTTGAGAGGAACTCGCCGTACGCCACCTTTGACCGGTCGGACAATGAGCATCTGGTCACCATTTGCGAACTTGTTGAGGCCGCCGGCCATCGCCAGCGCTTCAGCCGCGGTGACGTAATATTTGGTATTAAAAATTCCGCCGTGTTCAACGTTGCCACCGACAGTAAATCGATAGCTGTTCACTTCGAGCACCGCGATGGTGACGATCACTTCATCTTTGACAAAAGCGCGCAGCCGCGAGGTGATCTCATTGCGTAACTCAGTCGGCGTCCGCAAGGTGGCTCTAATGTCGCCGATGAGAGCCAAAGTGATGGTGCCGTCGGGGCGAATTCGCGCGTCGGTGGTGAGCTCTGGATTTTTCCACACCGTCACCCGCACCACGTCCGAAGGCCCGAGCACAAACTCAGACTGTCGAGGATCCGGTTCCTTGCTATAGTTGTACGCAACCGTGGTGCAACCCGCCCCCACACCTAGTAGGCAGACTGCCAAAGCGACCTTGTTCATGGTCGCCCACCATACGACACCTCTTTCATGTTTGCCATCCCAGGCCTAGCGCTACTTTTGATTTTTATGCTCGGTCGTCCGCAGGAATTTTTTACTCGGCTGCAGGCGATTCCATTTCTTTATCTATTCTTCGCGCTCACCCTGTTTGGCCTCGCGGTCGACTATAAGTTGCGGCGGCTGCGCCCGCTCCGGTCGCCGCAGCTTTTTTGGGTGGTGGTATTTTTTCTTTGGTGTCTGTTCACCTTGGTGGTGCGCGATCGCGCGGCGCTGCCCTCTTCCGGTTTGTCGCTCTTGATTCAGATCATTTTGTACTTGCTGATCGCGTACGCGGTGCAGACCTTCGCTGCGCTCGAGGGCCTGCTCGGCATCTTGTTGGCGATCACGATTTACCTCTCGGCAATCGGCGTCCACCAAGGTTTGTCGCCGCTTGGATGCCACATCATCGACTGGTCGAGCGACGATATGATGGGCACCTACGACGGGCGCCCGTGCCAGACTCGGCGCGACTGTGAACAGGGTGACTACGAGCCCGGCGCCGACTACATGTGTGAACGAGTCGGCGTGTGGGGAACTTCTTCGATCGGCAGCGGTCGGGTGCGCTACCGTGGGCCACTCAACGATCCGAACAACCTCGCGCTCTGCGTTTGTCTGGCGCTGCCGTTCGCGTTTGCATTTTTCGAGCGGCGACGCACGCTGTGGCGCGGGCTTTTGTTGTCGCTCTGCTTGACGCTGATCATCACTTGTACCGTGTTCACCCAGTCGCGCGGTGGCCAGCTGGTCTTTCTTACCGTCGTAGCCGCCTACTCGATTCGTCGCTTTGGTTGGCGCGGCCTCGCGCTCGGTGCTTTGGTCGCGGTGCCGATTTTGCTCTGGGGCGGCCGCCAATCCGAAGAGGCGGAATCGTCGACCGAGACCCGGCTCGCCTGCTGGTACGAAGGCATGAGCATGTTTAAAGAGCATCCGGTGATCGGGGTGGGCCAAGGCCAGTTTGCCGAGCACTACGTTCAGACCGCGCACAACTCGTACATTCTTGCCGCCGCCGAACTCGGCTTTATCGGCTTCGTGCTGTGGTCGATCGTGATGTACCTATCGCTGAAGATTCCGTTCGTCATGCTGCGTCGCTACACCCACGAACGGGCCGGACCAGAAACCGCCCCCGCGCGATCGTGGAGCATGGCGTTCATCGCTGCGATGTGCGGCTTGCTCGTCGGTATCTTGTTCTTGTCGTTTTGTTATCACCAATTGACCTGGCTCTATATCGGCCTGTCGAGCGGTTTGTACACTGCGGCGAAACGGCACGACGACGGGCTGACGGTGAAATTCGGTTGGCGCGACTTCGCCTGGGTGGTCAGCTTCGACGCCGCGCTCATCGCTGCGCTGTTTGTCTACACCAGAATCAAAGGCGCGCCGTAATCAATTACTTGCTTTCGACAGGGGCCAACTTTGTCTCCGTCACCGGCCAACTCCGTGGCACGCGCTTACCATTTTCGAGTACATCGGAAAACTGCGCCGGGATCGACGGGTCCCGCCAGATGTACGGTCCATCGGAAAGTTGAAAGTGAAGATGCGGAGCGCTCGAATTTCCCGAGTTGCCAATTTTTCCGATCACTTGACCCGGTTGCACGCGATCGCCTACTTTGACCCGAATCGAACCCGGGATGAGGTGCATGAATAGGGCGAACTCCTTCTGTCCGAGATCGATCACGACATGGTTACCGGCGACGAATACTCTATTTTCTGTTTCCGTTGGCAGTTGGTTGTCGGGGATTCCGTCGACCACCATGACGACTTTGCCAGTGGCCGGTGCCAGCGCGTCTTGTCCGTAGCCGTAGTAGTCGGCATTGGTGCTGCCATCCGTACGGAACATTTTTCCATTTTCTCCGATCATCACCCAATCCACCGCAAAGCGCTGGATGGCGAGTGCAAAGTGATGATTTTTTTCATCGCGATCGGCATTGTGTGCGGTCCAGGTTCCGTGAAACGGCGGTCGCAACTTGGTCTTATTTTGAAAATGATCGTACTTGGTCAATTGATCGGGAGCCGCTGGGCTGAGTTTTAGCCCGGCAACTTTGCCGTCGTGCACCTCGACCGATGCCTCCGCTTTCGGCCCATGCGTCCATCCTATGTGAAAGCGATATTCTCCTTGAGCGATGTCGTTCAGATTTACCAGCACGGCTGGCCCCTGCGCATTTCGCATCGGGTCGCACACTGAGGCGATCGCCTCGCGCGGGAGGAATTTCTTCATGTTTTCGTCAAACCGGGCGATCACCGCAGCATATTTCCCGTCGACCAAATCTTGCGCTACTCGTCGAGCGATCGGTTCATCGACGGGATCAACCAAATGGCTCAAGGTGCCGCATACTTTGTCGCCGCAAAAAAAGAGTTCGACACTGTAACCGTCGTGGCCACGAGACCAGCGAACCAGATAGGCAAAATGGCCGGCGGCCGGACGGGCGCTGTCGAGGTCGATCGACTTGGCGGGGCCTTGGGTCTGTCGCTGCGGTTCCATCAACTCGCGCAGCTTCGCGATCGGGAGAAATTTTTTCATTCCTTCGTTAAAAGTGGCGAACACCGCATCATATTTGCCGTCGACAAGATCTTGTACGATCTGGCGCGCCGCCGGCTCAGCGACGTTGGCAAATGAAGTAGTGGAAATAAGCAGTGCAAGGAAAACAACGACCACTTTTGACTGCAACCGTCCACGCTCCCACGCTCCGCTCGCCCTGAGCTTGTCGAAGGGCAGACTCGACTTGTTTTCGCCCTTCGACTCCGCTGCGCTCCGCTCAGGGTGCACGGAAAGGAGGGCGTGAACGCTTACTTTTGACTTTCGCATACCGCTTTCTACCATAGGGGGGTGAGACTTTCAGTCGTGCAGGCTCGCGAGCACCGTGCGTGCATCCAAGAGATGAATGTGCGCGCCCGGCGAGCGAACCTTCGACGGCAAGCGCGGCACAAACAGCGCGTGGTGAATCGGCGCACGCGGTGAGTGCTGAATAGGAGGTGTGCCTTTTGCCATCAGCGCGTGGACCATTTTCTCGATCGCGCTCGAAGAGGGAATGTGCGTGAGCCATTTCACTTCGCCGAGTAAGAGAGCGTGGCCATGTGGATCGCTGGCCACCACATCCCACTCCGGACCGGTGCCGTGCCAAAACCGCTGGGCGGGACCAAATGCGACGCCGAATTTTTTCGCCAGTCGCGGCACCGCCTGGCGACAGAGATCTTCCCATGCCATCGCGCACAAACGTGGAAACATTTCGTCGATCAGCTGCAGCCTCATCGCGCGAGGCGCTTGCAGTAGCAGCGCCCGCTTCGGTGCTACCAGAGAGAACCACAGTCGCATGAACGGATCGGCAAGTTTGTAGAGCGCTCGCTTGCCAGAGCGCTCGGGCTCGCCAAACGGAACTTCGCGAGTGACCAAATCGAGCTCTTGTAGTCGCGACAGTGAACGGCTGAGCGAAGTGGCTGGCTGTCCGAGTCGACCGGCGATCTCGGAGACGCGATGGGCACCCGCGCCGATGACTTCCAAGAGTGGTCGCAAACCCAGCGCCGACGGCGTCTCTTCGGCGAGTAGTCGCGAGGGCTCGTCGTGCAGAGCGCCCAGTGGATCGAGCACCAGCGCTTCGGCCGCCTTGCGCGAATTCCGAAACGGCGCCGCCAGTTCCCAATAGCGCGGAATGCCGCCCCACAGAGCATAGGCCTCGACGATACGAAAAGGATCTCGCATCGCCAGTGCTCGGCCGAGGTGACCTGCCAAGATGGGTGACAGCCTCATCAGCTCGCGCGCCCGGCCGTAAAGTGGCGCGTTTTCATCGAGCGTCAGCCCTTGCATTAGGTGCTGGCTCGATCCTGCGAGCGCGACCACCAGGCCGGCTCGCTTCGCGTCATCATCAACGAAACGCTGCAGCATGCTCGGCAATTCGGGCGATTCCGAGAGCAAATAGGGCAACTCGTCGAGGATGACTGGTCCCCACCATCGCGCCTTGGCGGCGTCGCTGGCCAAACGCGACAGCAAGGACGCCCAATCGCGGTACTCGACGTCGGCGAACCCGGCAAGGTGGGCGGCCACTGCCTCGGCAAAATACTGCCTTTGGATGGGGGCGGCCGATTCCTCCGCTACCCAAAACAGCCCGCCTGTTCGCTGTGTCCACTCAAGCAGCAGCCGCGTCTTGCCAATGCGTCGCCGGCCCCAGATCACGACCAGCGAGCCCTCTCCCTGCTTGGCGGCTTTGGCCACCCGATCGAGGCGCGCAAGTTCCCGGTGGCGGTTAACGAATATCATTTCCAAGAACTATACATAAAAGAATAATGTTTTAAAGAATAATTATTCTGGCTACTGCTGCAGGTAGCTACAGAGCGCTGTCTTGATCTGCGGAAAAATGTGCTCTCGCGGCCGCAGGTCGAGATAGTTCACCGCGAGCCAGTCTGCGAGCGGCTTGCCGCTGAGGTTGAATCCATAGGAAAGATAGTCTTGCATGGTGGTGGCGACGGGAGCGAACACGCCTTGCAAATTTGAGTCGGTCGCGAGCAGATCACTGGCTACCAGCAGCCAAGAATTTTCGAATACGCGTATCGGAGTCGCGCGCCGTGTCGGCGATTCCGGAGGGGGTCCATCACCCTCGCACGTGGGTCTGCTCGCGGTAGCCGCGGGCGACAAAAATAAACAGCACGCCCATCGCCGACATCAGCAGGGTGAAGAAGTAGAAGTATTCGGGGCCGACGAGTTTGTAGGTGGACACCTGCGCTTTTTTTGGTTCGAAGCTGCCGGTCGAGGCGACTGGCTTGCGATCGACCACGTCCATCAATTTCACTCGGCTTTGCGCTTCGTCGATTGCGGCGACAAGGAAGGTGCCCTCGAGCGCTTTTTTCTCCGCGCCCTGAGCGCTCAAGCCCGTCGATGACAGATCGAGTTTTTGCCCGGTGACAAAGCCTTTTGCGTTGGATAGTGTGACCCAGGTGTCGCTGCCGGACTCGATTGCGGTGACGCTGAGCGGCTTGACCATCGCATGATTGACGTATCCGGTCATGGCGTTGCCGAGACTCACCGAGAGCAAGAACATCGCCATGATGAAGCTCTTCATCTTAAGCGGCGCCTGCTTGTAGCTGAACTCGAGCGCGGTGATCGAAACCAGGATTTCGCCGCAAGTGACGATGACATAGGCGAACATCTGCCACCACGCGCTCACTGTCTGACCGGCCTGAATGTGGCCTTCGATGCGGCCGACCACCAGAAAGGAGGAGGCGGTGACAAAAAAGCCGATGCCGATTTTACGCAACGGTGTAACGGTAAAAAACTTTCCCATCAGAGGGTAGATCGCGAAGGTGAAGACGGGTACCAGGGCCAGAATGAGCAGGCCGTTGACCACCTGAATCTGCGCCGGCAGCAGCACAAAGCCAAAGCCGAGGTTCTTGTCCATCAGTGACGATTCGGCCTGTAGCGTCCAGGTTTGTCCGTTCGACTGATCCCATAGCGCCCAGAAGCCGGCGACGAAAAGGTAGATAACGGCGAGTTTGGCGACGAGGCTCAGACCCTGTTTGGAAACTACGTCTTCAAGCCAGGCCTTACCCGCTGGCGGCACGTGCGCATACTTGTTGCGGCCGAGCCAAAAGATGATCGAAGCGACGAACATCATCGCCGCCGGCATGCCGAAGGCGTACCTCGGTCCGTACTTGTTGAGCAGCACCGGGCAGAAGTAGATGGAGATGGAAGAGCCGGCATTGATCGCCAGATAGAAGTAGCTAAAGGCGCGCTCGATCAGATGCTGGTTCTTGCTAGTGAACTGATCGCCAACATTGGTGGAGACGCAAGGCTTGATACCGCCGGTGCCAAAGGCCACCAGAAAAAGGCCGAGTAGCATCCCCTCTTTTCCCGGCCACAGCGCCAGTACCGAACAGCCGGCGACGTAAGCGAGGGAGAACACCATGATGGTGCGGAATTTCCCCCAAAAGACGTCGGAGACGATGGCACCGACAAGCGGAAAAAAGTAGGCGCCGGACTTGAACAGCGAATGCCAAGTGGTCGCTTCCGCATCGCCAAAACGCAAAAAACGGGTCATGTAGACGGTCAAGATGGCGTTGATGCCGTAGAAGCAAAAACGCTCAGCAAACTCGTTGCCGACGATAAATGGGATGCCGCCAGGCATCTTGTCGTCGCGCTCTTGGTTTAGCGAAGTCGGGGAGTCATTTTCTTCGGCAGTTTTGGGGATTGTGCTCGCCATAGGTGCGGCACCATAGCCGATTTCGGATGGAGAGGGTAGCCATGAAGCGCCGAACGCCGAAAACTCTCTCGAAAAACTGCTGCCATCCGAGAATCCCGCCCTGCTCCGTGGTAAAATGGTAAGGTGAAGCGGCGCCGGAACTTGAATCCACCCAAGCGCCGATCACGAAGCAATCGCCAAAGCACCTTTTCGGCATCGGTAGCATCTCGGCGAAGGCGGCGAGCGTGATCGAGGAGAGTGGGAGCCCTCACCCTGCCCTCACCTGCCCTCACCCCAACCCTCTCCCGCAAGCGGGAACGGAGGGGCGGAAGGAGGGGCGGAAGGGCAGCGTGCCCGCAAGCGGGGACGGGTTTCACTGAATGACTCCGGTGGCAATCCAAGCCGCGCGCACCAGCGGCTCGTCGGTGCGGTCGAGATCGCGCGCCGCCGCCAGTGTGGCGTCGGCGGCATCGACAAAGGTTGCGTTCGAGTGAAGGTAATAGGCCAGCGCGCGATACCAAATCTTCTCGGCCTTGGCGCGCCCCAGGCCAGCGTGCCTGCCCATACCTTCGGTCATCAAATAGGCAGCATGGGACACGATCGTCGAGTTTAAGTGGATGCCGCCATTGTCCGACGCGGTATCGATGTACTCGTCCATCGTCTCTGGATTTTGGCTGTTGTGCGGAGTGCTGGCATCGCGTATCGCGGCGCGTCTTCCGGCGGGATGATAGACCGCCTCGCCGGTTTTCCAACGGTTGTCTAGGCCCGCTTGCTGGCTAATGAAGGTTCCAAAAATATCGGAAAGCGCCTCGTTGAGTGCTCCTGACTCACCCTGCATGCCGAGGTGGGCGGTGTAATAGGTGACACCGTGAGTAAATTCGTGGCCGACCACGTCGATCGCGCCGGCCAGTGGTGCCATCGCTTCGTTGCCGTCGCCGAACACCAACTGTTTGCCGTTGAAAAACGCATTGGAAAAATGATCACCAAAATGGACCGAAGCATGGACGCCCGCGCCTTTGCCGGCCCAGCCGGGACGGCCGTGTACTTTGGCGAAGTAATCGTACGCTTCGCCTACAAAGGCGTGTGCATCGACGGCGGCACCGCGATAAGGGCCGGCGTTGTCGAAATGGTTGGGGTCGCGGCTCGATACCAGCGTGCCGGACAGGCGAACTTTCCCTGCCGCGCTGTACGTCTTGTGCGCGCTGCCATGCACCGAGTCCTCGAGGTAGTAGCTGCCCGAGCGCTCGGTGATGGCCAAGGCTCGTTCGACGCCGCCCGATCCGACCCCACTACCGCTGAGCGTTTCGATCTGATCGGCACGGCGAAGTATTTTTCCATTCTGCGCGTCTACCAGGACCTCAAAGTCGATCGGCAGGTCGAGCAAATCTGCTTCCACTTGTAGCTGCCAAACCAAGCGTGCTTGAGCTGGGGACGGCAGAATCGCCAACTTCGGTTCGCTTGGGGTCAAGACCGCGGGCATCACATTTTGAGCTTGCGCGACGTCGCTGGCGGCAATCTCTTTTGCTTGGTCCGCTGACAATCTTGGAAGCAGGCTCAGTGTCGAAAGCGGCCAATGCTTTCCGTGCACTCGCCTGAGCGCGCCAACGGAAGAGAAGTGGGTGGTGAGCTCGCCGCCAAGCACTGGCACTCCGCCACGGGTCTGCGAATAGCGGGCATGAATCATGCCGAGCCCGTCGACCTCGCTGCCCTCAAGACTTAACTCGTCGCGCGGATCGATGCGAAACAGGCGACCGTAGCGCAGTAGGAATGCACGGGAGGCGTGCTCAGCCTCAGTGGTACTGCCTGCCATCGGCGCGGTCTTGCCCTCGAGAAACGCCGCGGTATGCACATCATTGTGATAGCGAACCGTCCAGGTTTGACCGGTATCGGATTCGAGCGCTGACAACGCTTCGTCGTCTGAAACAGCGTCGTC
>JAHFDU010000255.1 GCA_023248835.1 Myxococcales bacterium
GAACCAGCAGAGCCAAGACGACGCCGAGCGTGATCTGAAACCAGCTTGCCCGGCTGGGCGCCAGAACAAAGCCAACGTAGCCGTACAATCCGGCGAAAACCAAATCGAGAACTCCATAGCGAACCATGTGGCATGGTAGCCTACGGAGCGCCTGGAACCTGTCAAAGAGAAAATTCGCGCCTGCCTGGTCGGCTGTGGTCGCATGGGCGCGTCCATCGACGAGGAATTGCCCCCCGCGCTTCACTGCTGGCGTCCGATGGCGCACGCCGCCGCGTTGCGCTCGCTCGATGCGATCGAGTGGGTGGCCGTTTGTAGCCTGACCGAAGCTCGGGCTCGAAGCGTGCAAGCCCGCTTCTCGGTTGCACGCTGCTATATCGATTTTGAGCGCATGCTGGTGACTGAACGGCCAGAGCTTTTGTGCATCGCCACGCCGCCGGAGGCGCACTGCGCGATGATTGAAATTGCCGCTCGCGCCGGGGTGCGGGCGATCTATTGCGAAAAGCCGCTGGTGAAAAATCTGGCAGAAGCAGATCGAATCGTGGCGCTGTGCAAAGAACACGACGTCTCATTCAACTATGGGGCACAGCGGCGGTACATGGAGCCCTATCGTACTTTGCAGCGCGCGCTGCAAAGTGAAAAATATGGCCGCCTCACGTCGATTACAATTCGCTGTCCGCCGTCGCCGCTTTACCACATTCATTCGCACAGCATCGATCTACTGCTCTTTCTGATCGGCGGCGCTCCCGAGTCGGTAGACGCGCGCCTCTTTGATCCGAATGCCCCAGATCCGGTCGTGTTGTCAGCTCGCCTCGGTTTTGCAAACGGCGTCGAGGCCCACATTGCTGAGGGAGGCGGATATCAAGTCGACTTGCAGACCACCGAGTTGCTGTTGCAAGTTGAAAACAACGGCGCCGAAGTGTGGTTGACCCGGGGCGCCCGTGAACGGCTCGATTTTCCGCCGATTCGTAGTGGCACCGCAGCGGGCATCGAAGAGCTGGTCGCTGCGTTGCGCGGTGGCTCGCCGACCACAGGAATGGTGGAGGGGGCGCGGCTCGGGATGTCCGTACTGCAAGCGATGCGGTACTAGTCCCACTGCCACTTGAAAGTAGATCTAGTTTCCTGGTCGGCGTCGTACGGTAACCATTCATCATCAGATTTTACAGGGAGATCAGGAGATCAGGAGAGAGAATTGCTTGGAAGAGAGAGGATTCACTCTCTCGTCAAAAAAGTCTTCCTCCTGATCTCTTGATCTCGCTGTTAATCTTCTCTGGCTTTGGTGAACTGCACGTTGTCATGACGTCAGTTGGTTACATCAACTTTAAAGTGGCAGTGAAACTAGGAGTGAGAAGGGTCGACCACGCGACCGACGAAGAGAATGGTGTTGGTCGGAAGATCGCGAATGAGGAAAATGAAGGGGCGGTCGACGGTGAAATTGACCACATCGAGATGCGCCGCTGTCTCCCCGATGATGACCGCGGTTGCGGCCGCAGCCTCGGTGCCATTCTCGTCGACCGCGACAAATGCTTTGTGAACGACATCGCTCACTGCCAAATCATGACCGCCGTCGATTCCCGACAGGTCGGCATTGCCAAAGGCGTCCTTCATGCCGAGCGCTGTCAATGCCGGTTTGAGCGAAGCGTCCCATTCAAAACCAAATTTCGGCAGCGTCAAATTGACCGACCGCGTGCTTGCAGTTTGTGCGATCGCATCGGGCAGCGCCTGCTCGACCGCCGAAAGTTTCCCAGCGTCGGGCAGCACCACCAGCATCGAAACTTTTCCGCCGACGTAAGGCAGCTCCACCGACTGAAAGTTCGATCCTTTGGTGTAGCTGGCGGTGAGCTCGCTGTTGTGCATCAGCGGCACCTGGGTGGCGGTGCCGTCGAGGCGATGGAAATCACCGGATTGCGTCTCATTCTTGTTGAATGTGCTTTGCCAGTCGGCCTTGAAGTAGATGGCATTGGTGAGAACCAGGCGCGTGTCCGACGTGATGGTTCCCGGTTGCAAGAGGTCCTTGATCTTTTGTTGGGTTTGGTCAGCCACCCAGCTGTTGATGGTCAGGCGCGACGAATCCGCCTGTTTGACAAAGTTGAGCAGCTGCAGTCCTGCGCCGTAATTTTCTGCCAACACATCCAAGTAGGCCGGCAAAAACTTGAAGTCCTCTTGGCCCCAAATCGCGTTGGCTACATTCAATGTGAAAGGCTCACTTTTCTCTCCCGCCTTCGTGCTCTCGTCGGCAAAATTGTGCGCCAGCACGTTGGCCACCGCATTCACTTCGTCGTCGGAGGTGGGAAACTGCAGCGCCTGCGCAATGCCATCTTTGGTGGTGCCGCGCGCGCCGGGATAGAGCATCGAGAGCGCGCTCGAGATGCTGTAAGGAGAATAAAATAGATTTTTTCCCTCTTCAGCGATCTGGCTGTAGAGACTAAACGCGAAGGCGCGATTGCCTTTGCCGACTTCGGCGAGCTGCTCTGGTGTGGCCGAACGGACGATTTGCGGCTTGTCGGAACGGGCAGTGTTGATCGCGGGTGCAGAAACGGAGTTGCAGGCGGCAAACGTGGTCAATAAAGTCGAAGCTAGAATTCGTCTCATGGCTGGCCTCCCCAAATCGATGTTAAGTCCTCATTGTGGCAAAGCAATCCATGTGCCAGGTTCTGAAACAAGGAAGAATCGATACTTAGCCGATCGCGACCCTCAGATTTCCGTGGGTCCCTCAGAAATCTGAGACCTGGCGCTAGCGAAATTGTGTGGTCATAACCCTGGCTAATTTAGGCTCGACGGCCGCACTCTTTGCAGACGCCGTTGTCGCCGAGGAGGCCGGTGCATGCGCCATCGGGACATAGTTCGCGATCGCTATCGAACCGCTCTTCGGTCTCAGGCGCTTCTGGCGCAGTAGCGGTTGTCGGCGCGGCCGTGCTGCAGCACACCTTGCAGTTGCCATCGGTGTCGAGCACACCAGTGCAATTTCCGTCGGCACACAGCTGTCGCGACTCAAAATCAAAATCGGGTTCAATCGCCTCTTGCATCATGGTCATTTTAGATTCTTGAAAAGGTCGGCCAATTTTGCTTTTGCGTTGTCGACGTTGGTATCGACACGCGCGCCATCGGAATCTCTAAAATCGAAGTGGGCGCAAAAATTCGCTTCTTGCCGATCGCGAATGAAAGCGGCTTCGGGCTCGCGACATTGGTTGTGAATGTTGGGATCCCACAGTCGACAATTTTTGCACACGTGCAAATCGGTGCCGCAGTGCGGGCAGGAGTCGCGACGGCCGACTTTGACGCCGACCTTGACGTCGAAGATTTGCTCGTTGTTGCAGGACCAGCAGAAGTACGCCATGGCGGATTCCTAGCACAAATCCGCACAATCTCCTCTCAATTTTCACTTCGAGTGCGATGCGTACGAATGATTCTCAACCGTGTGTCCTGAGCTCGTCGAAGGAATTGACACTTCAGGCACGGGTAGGTAGAAACGAACATGGCTTTTTATTTGGTCACCGGTGGCGGTGGCTTCATTGGGTCGAATCTGTGTCACGCACTCGCCGCGCGCGGCGACACGGTGCGGGTGATCGACAATTTCTCGACTGGGCGTCGGCAAAATCTCGCCGATCTCATCGCTGCCAAGAAAGTGGACCTGGTCGAAGCCGACATCACTGATCGTGCCGCGGTTGAGCGCGCCATGGCGGGTATCGATTTTGTTTTTCACGAGGCGGCAATCCCGTCGGTGCCTCGCTCCGTCGAAGATCCGATCGGATCGGATCTGGCAAATGTTCACGGCGTCGTCTGTGTTCTCGATGCTGCCCGACGTGCCAAGGTCAAACGTGTCGTCTATGCCGCCTCGTCGTCGGCGTACGGCGAGCGCACCCCGGGCGAAGCCAAAGTTGAGACCATGACGCCGGACCCGCTGTCGCCCTATGCCGCAGCCAAGCTCGCCGGTGAGCATTACTTGCGCGCGTTTTATCAGTCCTACGGGCTTGAGACGGTGGCGCTGCGCTATTTCAATGTTTTCGGACCGCGTCAGGATCCCAAGTCGCAATATGCTGCCGCGATTCCAAATTTTGTTTCGGCGGCGCTGGCCAAGAAACCGGCGACGATCTATGGCGACGGTCTGCAGTCGCGCGATTTCTGTTTTATCGAAAATGTCGTCGAGGCCAATTTGCTGGCGTGTACCGCGAAGGAAGCGGCTGGCGAGGTGGTTAACATTGCGTGCGGCGAAGCAGTGACCCTGTTGCAAGTGATCGAGACGATCGCTGCCGTTACTCGGTCGTCGGTGCCGCCCAAGCACGATCCACCGCGCATCGGTGACATTCGCCATTCGCTTGCCGACATCAGCAAAGCCAAGCGTGTGCTCGGCTACACGGGACGAGTCAAATTCGAGGAGGGCCTCACCCGCACCGTGGCTTGGTACAGGCAGTCGGCGCAATGATGTCGCTCCTTCGTTCCGTGGGCGTGGGCGTGAAACGAAGCCCTCGCAGGCCGCAGCCGTCAATTGGCACTTTCGCCCACGCCCACGCCCACGCCTACGGTCAGAAAACAGCATTACATTTCAAACGGCAGTCGGCATAAAACATGAGGAGCATGACCGGTTATGGGCGGGCGTCGTGCGAAGTAGGCGGCCACCGCTATGTGGTCGAGCTGCGCTCGGTCAATCATCGGTTTTTGGAAATCAAACAGCGTTTGCCGTGGCCCGACGGTGAGATCGAACTGCTGATCGCTCAATTGCTGCGGCAAAAATTTGATCGTGGCGTGATTTCGGTCGCGATTCGAGACGAGGGCGGTACGGCAAACAGTTTGGTGCAGGCCGATGTAGCGCTGGCGCGTTCCTACGCCACCGCGCTCCATCAGCTGCGACAAGCGCTCTCTTTGGATCAGCCGGTCACGCTTGAGTTGATCGCCGCCCAGCCGGGCGTGCTCCGAATCGGCGACGACTCGATTGGGCACGACGAGAAATGGCGGCAGCTGAAAGCGGGCATCGAACAGGCGATTGCCGCACTGCTGGAGGCGCGTCAGCGTGAGGGCACGGCGCTCACTGTCGACTTAAGTGCCCGCGTCGCGACGCTTGAGCGGCTGGCGATAGAACTGCGCGCACTGGCGCACGATACTCCAGAACATTTTCGCAAGCGGTTGCAGGCGCGAGTCGAAGCCGTGGCCAAAGAGGTCGACCAAATTCGGGTTGCCCAAGAAGTGGCAATTCTCGTCGATAAGATGGATGTCGCCGAAGAGCTGACCCGTCTCGATACCCACATTTCTGAAACCAAACGACTCCTCGGCGAGACCCTTCCGGTTGGGCGGCGACTCGATTTTCTCACCCAAGAGATGCATCGCGAGGTCAACACCATCGGCGCCAAAGCGCAGTCAGGACCGATCGCGGGGCGCGTGGTTGATGCCAAGGTAGAGATTGAACGCCTGCGCGAGCAGATCCAAAACGTCGAATGATCGGCCTCATCAACATTGGCTACGGCAACATTGTCGCATCTGGCCGGGTGGTCACCGTGATTAGTCCTGACTCGGCGCCAATGAAACGTTTGAAAGACGAAGCACGCGAGCGCGGCAAGCTTGTCGACGGCACACAGGGCCGGCGCACGCGCTCGATTTTGATCACCGATTCAGATCACGTGATTTTGTCGGCGCTGTCGATCGACGCGATTACCGAGCGACTCGGTGGCCAGCGATCCAAGGGAGCGGAGGCATGACGCGCGGCATTTTGATCGTGGTCTCTTCACCGTCGGGCGCCGGCAAAACCACGCTCTGCCATCGCCTGATCGAAGAGTTTCCCGAAATCATTTTTTCGGTCTCTTACACCACGCGGCCGAAGCGCCGCGGCGAAGAAGAGGGCGTTGATTACCATTTTGTCGACGCTGCAACGTTTGACGCGATGGTGGCGCGTGGCGAATTTGCCGAGTGGGCT
>JAHFDU010000256.1 GCA_023248835.1 Myxococcales bacterium
CGGGTGCGCTCGAGAATTTCGCCAATCCTGAGCACAACGTTGGCGTTGATCTCAACTTGCTCCATTGGATGTTGCCGCATACCGCCAATCAAACTTCGCCGCTGCCGACGGATGCCAAGATCGAAGTGCCGATCAAGTTCATCGCTGGCGGCGCCGACAAACAGGTGACGCCGGCAGCGGTGGAGCAGCTTTTTCACAAGGTTCCGGGCAACAAGAAGGTGATGTACATCATTCCCGGCGCCGGCCACGTCGATCTGGTGACGATGAAGCAGGACGTGCCGCATGACGTGGTGCGCATCGACGCAAGTGGCAAGCGAACGGTCGTCAAGATGACGCTTGCCGACGTGATTCGCGCCCCGATTGGTGAGACTTCGTCTGCCCATGGTACCGCTGAGCATACCGGCTCCGCCCGTGGGACCGCTGAACATGCCGAGTGGGTTGAACCGCAAACACAGGAGGGGCAAAAAACAGCGGAGCAAGAGCATGGGCGTAAGCCTTGGCTGGTTCGGGTCGGCGGCGAAGAAGTTTTGGTCTCCTCGCAAGAGGAGGCCGATGCTGCGCGGGCCATCATCGAAGAGGCAAAGACGGTGTATGGCATCAACATTTCTTCGGCAACGGTGCGGCAAAAGCTGTGGCAGAGGTTTCATGAAGATCCGGTTCGCCAGAAACGGTTCGCAGTGCCTGACCATGTTCTCGACCGTGTACAGGTGCAAGCGTGGCATTTCAAAGAACTGGTGGCGCTGCAAACGGCGCTCGCCGACTACGCAGCGCTGCTTGGTCAGCAGCGGTCGAATTCGCCGCTGGGCGAGACACCTCAACCGATTCAGAACATCGGAAAGCTGTCGGCTGGTCTCACCGCACCGCGACTCGATGTTTTGAAGAACGTCAACGTCCACGAGACTATGATTGCGGAATGCCGCTCCGAGGATCAGAGCCTGGTCTTTTATTCCGGGCAGACCCACACCACGTATGGATTCGGGTCGAACGCCGAAGGGTTGCGCGCGATCGCCACCCACGAGCTGACCCATGGTCTGCTCCAGCCGGCTCGACTCAAGGAGTTTATTCGTGAAGTGGGATTTTGGTACGACGAGACCCAGAAGTGGCCGATCAAGGGCGAACCGCCACCGACAGAGTATGGGCTAAAGAACGCCAAAGAGGATTTGGCCGATACCATCGCCTACTACAAGGTGAATCCGGAATGGCTCAAGGCCAATCGTCCGATGCGCTATCGCTGGGCAGAGAGGCAGGCCGCGGCTGGACTGATAGCGCCTGATCCAGGGGCGGAGCCGCATGCGGTGAACCAGGCGCGTCGGCCGATCTCTGCCAACCCGAAACCGGCGGGCGATTTTTTTGACCACCGCGACGTGCAATTCGTTGGCCATCGCTCTGATATTGGACACGCCGAAGTGAAGCAAGGCACGCTTGGCGACTGCGACGTAATTGCGGCAATCAATGCCAGCATTCACGCAAATTCAGCATGGGTGGCCGATACAGTTCGCGACATTGGCGATGGAACCTTCGAGGTGACTCTGTGGCCCTCCGAAACTCAGTCGGTGATCTATCGGGTCAGCCTCGAGGTGCCAGTGGACAATGATGGATCCCCCCTCTACGGGCGTGGCCGGGACGCAACTTCCTACGTAGTCGAAAAAGCCCTCGCCTTGCACGTGGGTGGCTATGGCGCTCTGCAAGATCCAGAAATGAGCACGGGCCAGGTGATGTCGCTGCTCAACCGCGGTCGCAAGCCCGTCACTCTTCATATGCAGTCGGGGCGACCCAATAAGCGCCTGGCCCAGATCGCTGAGATGCTCGAACAAAAGCGACCAGTGATCGTAGGCTCAATCCCTGCGACGCAGTGTGATGCTGCTCAACTGGCATTGGCGGAGAAGTATGGGGTGGCGATGCCGCCTCAGAGCGAGAGTGAGGTTGCCGCGGAGCAGGACAGCAGTAGACATGCGTATGCTGTAATCGCTTTGAATCGAAAGGCCAAGACCATTTCCTTGCACAATCCGTGGGGCGACCAGCATATCGAAGAGATGCCGTTTGCCGACTTCATGAAGCTCTTTGACGATGCCTATTCGGTCTGGCCAGACCGTTCTAACGGTCCGACAAGTCCATCAAGTCCGACAGGTCCGACAGGTCCGACAACTCCGACAGGGGAGTCATAGTCGAAGAGAGGCGAGGATGGATCTACGAAAGCTGCACAGCTGGCGCGATCTACCCCTCGTTGAAGTGGTTCGTCGGCTGAACCTTACCGACGAAAAGATCATGCGCGGCGCCGAATACGCGTCCACCACCGGCCTTGATGCCTTGCACAACCCTGATGTGTGCGAGGCGCTGTTTTTCTTCCGCCACGGTGGACCCTTTGTCATTTACCTCTCTGATCACAAGCTGATTGGAAAGACGGCGCGTGCTCTACTGGCTGAGCTCGGCGAACCCGAAACAGTGTTGAGATCGCGCGCTGGCGACCATAGCGCACAGTGTATTTACCCTGCCCAGGGGTTCGCCGTTTCGGTGACCGATGACAAAGTAGATTTTGTCGAGCTATTTCCGTCGACAACTCTGCAGCAGTACCGAGACACGCTCTATCGCGAGCCTGCGCCGATGATTGCGTGAAAGTTGCCCACTGGCGTTCTTGCAAAGGCGGAGCGCTTCGTTGGTGTAACCGACTGCCGCGGGTGGTTTTTGTTGATACGGGGTGATTTTTGTTGATTAATTGATATTAACTGTTCTATGTATATGAAGTTCTAATTGGAGTTGCCGTATGTTGCATAAATGTCTGTTTTCTGTTGGTTTTATTTCAGTTCTTGGGTTCGGCTGCGGTGGCGCCCAGTCCGCTTCGCCGCTCGGAAACGATGGCGGTGCGCCCTCCGTCGATGCCGCTCCCGCTTCCCTCGCCGACTCGCAGTGGGGAGTTTTGCAACCGTGGCAGACGCCGATTGCCGACTACATCGCGGCTGCAGGCAAGAAGTTTGGCCGCTCTAAGCTTCACAAATCGATTGATGATCTGATGGTCTTTGATGACCGCCTCTATCTCGGCTACGGCGACGGCTCGCTCAATGCTGGTGAGGTGACGCCGATCCAAATTCGCTCCTGGATGTCGCCGGACGATGCGGCGCCGACCGCCGAAGCGATCGCTGGCGTCGACGACAAGTTTGTTGCCACCAAAGCGTCGTCTGAGGAGGAGATCGCGTTCTATCGCCGCTTCGGTGACAAGCTTTACATCCCCGGCGTCGACGCCATGCAGGACGACTTTATCGGCAATGTGTTTGATCGCGCCCTCGGAGGCGGCTGGATACGGCACCGCACCGTCCAAGGCGGCGTTCACGTGCAGGACATTGCCGAGTGGCATGGCGATCTTTACGCCTGCGGTTCTGGCACGCTCAATCTCGACCAATGGAACACCGGAATGGAACATGCTTGGGTGCGGCGATCGCAAGATGGCGGCAGCACCTTTTCCGACGTCGCTGACGAGCCCAATCCCGAAATCGGCGACCGGCGCTTCACCGCACTCTTGCCGCTTGAGAACGAACTCTACGCATTTGGTTACGCCACCGACGAGAACAATCAGCTTCTCGCAGTGCTCTCGCAATCCTGGGACGGCAACACGATGTCGCCCTCCGACGTCGCTTCGAAGTACGTCGTGTTTGGCGCCGAATCGTTTTCGAAAGACACTGGCGTACTCCGCGCCGCTACCGCGACTGGGACATCGGTTTATCAGACGTTGCTGGTGAAGGCGGGCAAGGCGACGCCGGTCGAGGCAGTGTTGCACCAGACCGTGCTCGACATCTCGGTCACCGAACCTGGCAAGGCGTTGCTGCTCGCCACCGCGGGCGATGCCATTCCGCTGCCGCCGACGCTGAGCAACGTGGATGTGCTCTACACCGAAGACCTTGTCAGCTTCAAAACGCTCTTCAGTTTCGCCCCGCCCAGTTTGCCCACCGCCATCGCGGCTTGGCGCGGCACGATCTACATTGGTTTCGACGACGGCAGTGTCTGGCGCAGTGTGCCGAATGAATCTGTTCGCCTTCAGGCCCAATAGGTTTTACTCGCCCCGTACCGATCTTGCGATCTCTTGCCAGTTTTGCATGCTTTGTATATAATCTATGTATATGAAGTGTATACAGATCACGTTCGACGAAAAACTACTCAAGCGGCTCGACTCCGATCCGGAGGTTCGTCAGCAAGGACGCTCTAAGATCTTGCGACGACTTGCGGCTGAATACTTGCGACGCCGACGAGCGACTCGGATTGACGCTGCCTATCGCCGCGCTTATGCAGAGGGCGACGCACTCGACGAGGAGCTCGCTGGATGGGACGGCGAGGGCGTATGGCCAAAGCCGTAGCCCGCGGCGAGATCTGGCTGTACGAGTTTTCCCGTCCTGACAAACGGCGGCCAGTCGTGGTGCTCAGCCGGCCACGAGCGATTTCGCTTCTGCGCACCGTACTGGTCGCACCGGTCACATCCACGCTGCACGGAGCGCCCAGCGAAGTAGTGGTGGGTGTGGAGGAAGGGCTCAAGCACGACTCCGCGGTCAATCTGGATCACGTTCAGTGCGTCGCCCGTGAGAATCTTATCCGTTATGTCGGCGTGGTCGGTCGCGACAAAATGCGGGCCATCTGCTCGGCGCTGGCGATCGCAGTCGGCTGCGACGAGTGACAAGCTCTCGGACGTGCCCGCCTCGCCATCGCAACGGCTGATGGCTGACAGCTGATCGCTTCTTATGCCGTTTTCTTATCTAGGCCGTAGCGCTCGACTTTCATGATCAGATTCGAACGGCTGATGCCAAGCTCTTTGGCGAGCAGGGACTTGTTCCAGTGGGTGCGAATCAGGCCTTGGTAAATGAGATCGCGCTCGAGCTCTTCGACCGCAGTTTTCAGCGATCCGTCGCCGTCAAGCGACGATTGCCGCACGACAGGATGGGCGACAGGTGCCAGCGCTGCGGCGTCGCGCACCCGCTGCGACAATACCTCGATGCCGATCGCTTGCAGATCGCCGCCGAGCACCATGCAGCGTTCGATCTCGTTTTCGAATTCGCGGATGTTGCCCGGCCAAGGATAGCGCTGTAGCGCCAGCATGGCTTCGGACGAAAAGCGCGGTGGCCGCGTGCTCGGCGAGCCTGGATGCGGGCGAAAATGTTTGCGCAAAAAATGCTCGAGCAAAATCGGCAGGTCGTCCATGCGGTCGCGCAACGGCGGCATCTGCACTTTGATGACGTGGATACGATAGTAAAGATCCTCGCGAAATTCGCCGCGCTCGACCATTTTTTGCAAATCTTTGTGGGTCGCGGCGATCACCCGCACGTCGACCGAGTGGGTCTCGGTGCTGCCGACGGGAGTGAAGGTGCCCTCTTGCAGCACGCGTAACAGCTTGACTTGGAGTGCGGGTGACATGTCGCCGATTTCATCGAGAAAAAAAGTGCCGCCGTCGGCCTGCTCGAAAAGGCCCTTCTTGTCTTTGATCGCGCCAGTAAACGATCCCTTGGTGTGGCCGAACAGCGCGCTTTCGAGCAGGTTGTCGTTGAAGGCCGAGCAATTCTGCACCACGAAGGCTTTTTTGGCGCGCGGACCGTTATAGTGAATGGCGCGCGCGATCAATTCCTTGCCTGTGCCGCTCTCGCCTTGGATGAGCACGGTGGATTCGGACTGCACGATTTTTTCGAGCAGGCGAAAAATTCCCTGAATCGGGCGCGAATTACCGACGATATTTTCGAATCGATAACTGACCGGTTCCGCACTCACCGCGGCTTCGTGCTCGCGTTTTAGCCGCAACTCCTGTTGGCGATAGTTCTGAATTTCGTCGGCGCCAAACTCGAGCAGATCAGACAAGTGATCAAGTTCCGATTGCGACAGTTGCGGAATTTTTCCCAGCGCACGATTGAGATCGGTGCCGCTGCC
>JAHFDU010000257.1 GCA_023248835.1 Myxococcales bacterium
GCGGCTGTGCAACCAAAGTTCGAATGGTTTGCACCACTTTCGGCCCCCACATCGCGCTCGCCGCCGCCGAACAGAGCAATAGGCCGATCGCTGTCGCCGGTTTAAACCACGCCACCGTTCGCGATCGCTTGGCGGTGTGGAGACGGGCGCGCACCCGTGCTTTACGCAGCGCTGAAGGCGCGATCGGATCGGTCGCACGCACCAGCCGCGCAAGTTCGCTCGAGAACGGATCGCCAGTCTTCATTTCACGCAGGCGTTCCATCAAGTTTCTCCCTCGGCGCGCAGCTCAGCGATGCGCAACTCAAGCTCTTTGCGGGCGTGGAAAATCCGCGTCCACACCGTCTGCAGCGGCACGCCCTCAAGCCGAGCGATCTCTTCGCCGCTGTAGCCTTCGATTTCAAACAGGACAAACGCCGAGCGACGCTTCTCGCTCATTTTTTGCAGCATCGAAAACAATAATTCGCGCGCCTGCTTGCGCTCGAGCATCTCGGCTGGGCCGGAGCGATCGTCGAGTAGGACAGTGTCGACATCGCTGTCGTCGGAGCCCCGCCAAAGCTGGCGGAACCAAGAGCGGCGACGGTAATCGCTCACCGTGTTTTTGGTAATTCCATAGAGCCAGCCGGGCAGATTGTCACCGTCAAAGGCTTGTAACTTGCGGCCGACGACCACGAACACCTCTTGCGCCAGATCGTCGAGCTCGCTTGGCGCCCCGCCGAATGCCCGCGCCCATCGCACCACCTCGTCGAACCACTCGCCGTAGACGAGATCGAAGGTTGGCGTCGGCGCAGGGGTACCCATCGCCGGTCCGGCTTGTAGAGAGATCTCCACAGAAGAGGAATGGGAGCGGGGCGAAAAAAACTTCAATCGAGCCTCAACCTCAAACCCAAATTTATTCCCAGCCAAAAGGCTGGAAGGGTGCCGACCTTACCTTGCGGGTCGAGGGTGATGTCAAGCGGTTTTGGCGAAACGAAGGCCTGTAGGCCCACAAAAGGCGCGATCCGCGAATGTGCGAAGTAGCCGACCACGGCCGAAAAACGGATCTGCGGATCGAGCCGATAGGTGGTCGCCGCCACCGGTAAGCCAACGCCGACGATGCGAACTGTGGTCAATGCAACACCGAGATCGCCGTCGAGTTCGACTTTTCCCCAGCGATAGCGCCCGCGCAGACTGAGGTCGGCAGGTAGCCGCAACAGCTCGGCACTGGCGCTACGCAGCGCCAAGGTTGCGGGCGCGGCGGCGGAAAAACCAAGCGAGCCACCAACATATTTGCTCATCACCGCCAGCCTCAACCCGCCGCCAAGGTCGAGTTCGGGTTTGAGCGAATCTCCCGGCGCGCCGTCACCAATTGCCGAAAGTTCAAGATCGACTTCGACCGGCTTGCGAATCGGCTCTGCTGCCACCGGAACCGAGGCCGATGGCGGCGGTTTCACGCTGAGCGCAATGAAAACGGCAGCCGTCTTGACGCGCTCGACGCAGCGCTGTTGCGGATCCGAAAACCATTTCTCATTGTTCTTCAGTCCATCGACGGTCACCAAAAACCCGCCGACAGAATCGGACAGCTGGGCATGAATGTCGGCGTCGGCAGCGCGATCGGTGAGCGCGACATCGAGCAAAATGTCGCGCACCAGTCGTGCAACCTCGCTCGGCTCGGGACAGCTGCCAGGGCCGCCGATGAACAACCGGCGCGGCTGCGCCTCGGCAGAAGTTGCCGTCAACAGCAACAGCATTGGCCATTGCAAACGAATGCGCATTCCTACCACAGAAGACTGCGGTTTGACGCTGTTGCCGACTACTCGTACACTGGCAAGTTATGCTGGTTCGCTTTCTGCTCGCTCTGCTTCTGCTCTTAGTAACCAACTTCGCGCAGGCCAAGCCGCCAGCGATTTTTCGGCTTTCGGAAGTGCGTCCGGGAATGGTCGGCTACGGTCTGACCGTTTTTCAGGGAACTAAGCCCGAGAAGTTTGCGGTACGGGTGATCGGCATCTTGCACAATTTCTTGCCCAAAGAGGATGTGATTCTGATTCAGTCGGACGATCCACGCCTGCTTCACTCGGGCATCGTGCAGGGCATGTCGGGCTCGCCGATTTATTTTGACGATCGCGTCGCTGGGGCGCTGGCCTACGGCTGGAGTTTTGCCAAAGATCCGATCGCGGGCGTGACGCCGATCGAAAACATGTTGGCCGAACTCAAACGTCCGCTGCGCGGACCGGCGCACACGCCGATGGCCGAGCCCTCGGTGGAAAGTGGGCGCGATCGCCTGGCAGCGCTTAGCCCCAATCAACCTCACCTCGAGCCGGTGGCGGTGCCACTCTCGGTCGCGGGATTCTCCTCGAACGTGCTGGCGGAATTTGCCGAAGCGCTCAAACCCTACCATTTGGTGCCCGAGCAGGCCGGCGGTGGCGGCCAGAGTGGGGAAAAGGGGCCGGCCGGATTCGAAGCCGGAGGACCGATAGCGGTGCAGATCATTCGCGGTGACATGAGTGCGGCAGCGACGGGAACGGTGACCTATATCGACGGCAACAAAGTGCTCGCCTTTGGCCATCCGATGTTCAATGTCGGCGAAGTCTATCTGCCAATTGCCACCGCGCGCATTCACACTTTTATGGCGGCACTGTCGTCGTCGTTCAAATTGTCGTCACCGATCGAGTCCAAAGGATCGCTTTTGCAAGATCGTCAAACCGGCATCATCGGCGAGATGGGAAAGTCGGTCGAGATGATTCCGATCACGGTCTCGGTGGGTGGCCCCGACCATGTCCTGCACGCGGAAATTATTCGCCATCGCTTTCTGACGCCGATGCTGGCGGCAATGGTCATCGCCAACGCTGCGCAAACTTCCGCCTCCGACGTCGCCGACGCCACCGTGACAGTGCATTCGCGTTTGCAAGTGCGCGGCTACGCGCCGATCGATCTTATCGACACCGTCTATTCGCCCGACGGCGTTTCGCCACGGACGCTGGCCGGCTCAAGCGGCATCAAAGCGATCGGCGACATCTTGTTTAATCCCTTCACGCCGGCCACGGTCGATCGCATCGACGTCAATGTTTCGGTCGACTACAAAGCCGACGTCGCTGAGATCGTCAATGTTTCGCTCACTTCCGACGAGCTTGAGCCGGGCACGCGGCCGAGTTTGTTTGTCACGCTGCGTCCGTACGCCGGCAGCGAATTTGTCAAAGCGATTCCATTCGAAGTGCCGCGGGCGCTCGCCGGACTCAACGTCAAGATCACCGTTCAGGGTGGCAATCAGCTACGGCCGGAGATGGCGCCACCGGAAAATCTTTCGCACCTCATCAACAACATGCGCAAGATCTATCCGGCACGAGCGCTGGTGGTCAGTGTCGAAACTCCCGACGAGGGCGTGACCCTGCACGGCAGCGTGATTCCCGATCTGCCGGCGTCGATCATCGACACGCTTAAGCCCGGCGCCTCGACCCGCCACGCCGACACCTATCGGCGCGCCTCGCGCCAACTGGTCACCATGCCCAGCATCATCCAGGGCAAGCAGGAAATTACGGTTCGCGTCAAAGACTGATTCGGCTTACCGACCTTCAGCTTGCAAAACTTGCAAAACGCTTGACAAATCGGCGTTTTCCGACGTACACATCTGCATTGGCCCTCGAGCGAGGAGGAATGAACATGACTCGTCACCTGCTTCTCATTTCGACACTCGGACTTGCAGTAGGTTGCGGCGGAGCGGCCGTGGGGCCAGAGCCGAAAGACAAAGAGAAAGGACCGACGGTCGATACCACCAACGCGTGCGCGCTCGGCACCACAGACAATCAGACCGTCTGCTACCCCGCCGGCCCTTACGGCTACGACGTCGGTTCGGTGGTGAAAGACTTTAACGTGCTTGGACACCGCGACATCAATTTCGATGCCGGTGATGTACGGAAAAATCCGATCGCTACCATCTACGCGCACGACTACTTCCAGGACAAGAGCATCAAGGCACTGGTGGTGTCGATCGCCGCCGGCTGGTGCGGCCCCTGCAAACTCGAACAGGACGAAGTGATTCGTCTCTATTCTAACTACCAGAAGGCCGGCGCTGGCGTGCGCTTCTTAGAGGCGGTGATTCAGAATCCCGACAGCTCGCCCGCCACCATGGACTACGTCGACAGCAGCTGGGTGACCAATGACGATGCCGGTTGGTACACCGCCGACGGCACTTCGATTCCCGGCAATTTCGTCAATTTTGACATCGGCATCGATCCGGACAACAAGGGCCTCGCCAATTACTATTCGATCCTGTCGATCCCGGCGCAGATCGTGATCACCACCACCGAGGTGAAGATCAACAACAAGACCTATCCGCCTATGTCGATTGTGTGGAAGAACAACGGCGTTAACACCCCGGGTGTGAAGTCGCGCGTCGACTCGATTCTCAAAGCCGCGAAATAACCGCCTTGGCCTCGTTTTCACCGGGACGCCCGCTCTGGCTGCTCGCGCTGCTCTACACCGCCTGTCCAGCCACTACGCCGGCTTCGCAAAGCGCCGCCAGCTTGACCGCAGATACGTCTCAAACCAACAACAGCACCACCGATTTCACTCTGTCGGATGTCGACGGCAAGAGCGTTCACCTGTCCGACTACAACGGCCAAGTCGTGCTGCTCGATTTCTGGGCCACCTGGTGCATCCCCTGTGAAGCCGAAATTCCGCACCTCGAAAAGATGTACCTCGAACACAAACAAGAGGGCTTCGTGGTGCTGGCAATTGCGATGGACGGCCCCGAAACCGTGGCCAACGTGGCTCCGTTCGCGCGCCGCTACAATCTGACCATACCGGTGCTGCTCGACGAGGAAACTCGCGTGGTAGCGATCTACAATCCCAAACGAACCGCGCCGCTGTCGGTTCTGATCGATCGCAAGGGGAAAATAGCCAGGGTGCGGCAGGGCTTCAACGCAGGCGATGAGCAGCTGGTCGAGGCCGATGTCAAACAGGCACTGGCGGCAAAGTAGAGCCTTCCTTTTCTTAATTTCGGTTCTGGCGGCGCACTCGGCGTCGGCCCTCGAGTATCATCTGGCGGGTGAGCGGCTCCGGCTCGACATCACCGAATCGGCCTGGATCAACTATCATGCCGACGACGGTTCGGCCGATCCCAGCAACAAGAACTACGTCGAGTTTATCAATCGATTGAACGTCCAGCTCGCCGGCGGGCGCCTGCTTGCAGGCATGCGTGTCGATACTTCCGACTACGCCCGTATTTATCGTTCGAGCCCTCCCGACAGCGACCCCAACATTACATCGCTCAATCGCTTTGAACAGCATCCGCTGGTCGTTCACCAAGTGTTTTTGACTTACGCCGATCGCAACGTCGAAGCGACGGCGGGCGATGCTTACGTCAATTTTGGCCGCGGACTCATCCTGTCGATTCGCAAGATCGACGAACTCGGTGTCGATACCACGCTGCGCGGCGGCAAAGTGCTGGTTCACACCGGAAATTTCAACGCCGTCGGTGTCGCCGGCTTTTCCTACATCCAAAACATCGACGAAACGACTTCGTCCTTCACCCAGAATCCGCACGACTTCTTGGGCGGTTTGCATCTCGACTATCGCTTTGCCGGAAAATTGGCGCTCGGCGCTCATGTCGTCGGCAGCAACGCCGACGTGCTCAACGATGGCAACAACAGCCATGCGCGCTACGGTTTTGTGATCGACGCCAACCGCGTTCTGCCCTGGCTTCAGGCTTACCTTGAATACATCGCCGACAAGGACGACGGCGCCGATGCGCTCTATGCCACCTCAACGATCTACGCTGGCCGCGCTACGCTGCTATTCGAATTCAAAGACTATCGCAATTACCGGCGTTGGCGCGCGGTGGTCGATCCCAGCCGACCGGTGTGGAGCTCGTTGGTCTATCAGCAGCCACCGACGCTCGAGCGCATCGTCACTCAGTTGA
>JAHFDU010000005.1:0-23818 GCA_023248835.1 Myxococcales bacterium
CATCTGTTCGCGTTGCGAGCGACCAAAACGGGTAAAATCAGGCATGTTGAGTGAGAGCGTTGCCCAAAATCCGATCATCGCCGTCAGCGACGGAACGAATACCGGAAAAAACGTTCGGAAATTTGAAAATTTTCCCGGCTGACTCATGATCGCGCCGAGGCCGTGCGCGCGCCATACCGCCCAGCCTACCAGCAACGATGTCATCACCAACACAAACGGCGCCGCCCAATTTTCTACTTTGCGCAATAGATCCATGCCGCGATAGACGACAAAAATATTGAGCGACCAGAACAACAAAAACGAAATCCATTCGCCGAGCGCGTGACCTGCGACAACGCCGCCTAGTGTTTTCCATCCCGGCCACAGCGCGCCAAAAAAAGTGTGCAGCGCTTCGCCGCCGATCCAGGCCTGGATGCCGAACCAGCCGCAGGCGACCAGCGCTCGCATCAGCGCCGGAAAATTTGACCCGATGGTGCCGTAGGCGGCGCGGGCGTAGACCGGAAATGGAATGCCGTACTTGGTGCCAGCGTGTGAATTGGCAAGAATCGGCAACAGCACGATGAGGTTGCCAAGACAAATGGTAAACAGCGCTTGCCGCCACGACATGCCGGCGCCGATAAGTCCCGAGGCCAGCATGTAAGTGGGAATGCAATGCGCCATCGAGATCCACAGTGCAGCGTAGTTGTAGGTCGACCAGTTGCGATCGCGGATCGCGACCGGGGCCAAATCCTCATTGTAAAGTGAGCTCTGCGCGATCACTGCGCGCCCGCTTTCATCGAGCTCAACCCTGCCGTCGGCAACCGTGACTTCCATGCGCACTCCTCGGCGAGCGCATAACAAGAAATAACGTCGAGAGTCAAGCGGTGGTACATCAAAGCGATGCTCGACTCCAAAGTTCGCTTCTCTGGCACCGGCAATCTCTACAGTCGATACCGTCCGAGCTATCCGCCAGAGCTCATCGACTGGATCATCGAGACCGCGCAAGCAAAACCGGGCGATCGCGTCGCCGACATTGGCTGTGGGACCGGAATCTCCACTCGTCTTTTCGCCGAGCGCGGACTCGATGTCGTCGGCATCGATCCAAACGAAGAGATGCTCACAAAAGCGCGAGAGATTCCGGGCGCGCGCTATCAAAAGGGCGAATCGACCGCCACCGGTTTGCCGAGCGCCAGCATTCACCTCGCCACCGCGGCGCAAGCGTTTCATTGGTTCGAAATCGCGACGACGATGGCGGAATTGCGGCGTGTTCTTTTGCCGAAAGGTTTTTGCGCGGCGTTTTGGAACGTGCGCGCTCGGGTTCCACTGATGGAGGAGTACGAACACTTGCTTAATCTCGTCGGTGATTACCGCGAGGTTCCCAAGCCGGAAGCGACGATGCTTCAAATCGAAGCGTTTCCGTGCATCACGTCGCTGCGGCGAGCGGAATTTCCGAACGGTCAGATTCTCGATCGCGAAGGCTTTTTGGGCCGGGTCGAATCGAGTTCGTACGTTGCGCACGGCGTAAAAGATCGAGTGAAATTTCAGGCCGCGCTCGACGATCTATTTCTGCGCCATGAAAAAAATGGCTACGTCGATTTTCGATATCGGGCGATGGCTCGGATGTGGCAGTTCGAATAGCTCTCACGTCGACAGGCTGCCATCCATTCGGGCGCGCCGCAGCGCATAGCCAAACGCCAACAGGCCGAGCGGCATCATGACGGCGCAGGTCACGAGCAGCTGTAACAGTGGGGAGGCGAGCTCGATCACATTTTTGCCGTCGATGACCGAGGCGCGCACTCCCTCGGCCAGCGGCGCGATCGGGATGAGTCGACCCAATAAAGCCAGCGAAGGCGGTAGCACCGAACGCGGATAGAGCACGCCGCCCGAGACCAACGAACTGACAGTGAGAAAAAAGCTCAGTGGATCGGTTCGGCGTAGCAGCATGGTGAGGGCGGCGCCGCCAAGGCTCAAAGAAAAGAAGGTCAGCGTGCCGAGTGCGAGCACGGCGAAAAGCGCCGGCGCGTTGACCGCACTCAGATGAAGATGAAAAAGCAGTACACCGAGGGAAAAATAGAGCAACAGCCGAGCGATCCCCGAAAAGAAATCGGGCGCGAACAGACTCAGCACCAGCAGACGCAACGGCGTTGGCGACGACAGCGAAAGCTCGAGCGTGCCCTCGGTTTGCGCTTGCCGGATGCGATTGCCGAGGCTCGACACCAAGCTGTTTTGAAAATGTAGCGCCATCAGGCCGAGGATCAGAAATGGCGCATAGCGACCGGCGTAAGCGCCGAGCTTATTCGACGGCGCCGAATCGACCAGGCGGCTCAAAAAAAGTGGCGAAAGCAGACCGAAGATTGCGGTCAGCACATGAATGGCCGACGACCACCAGCGCCCGCTGGTTTCTGAAAGCTGCTTGCGCAGCGTCGCTCCGAGCACGATCCGCGCGGTTGGATGGCAAACGTTTTCAGTCATGGACCACTCGCAAGAATTGTTCGCGCACGTGCTCGGGCGCAAATTCGGAAAAACGGCCACATTCGACCAGCACCACGCGATCGCAGAGACGGCGCGCCTCCTCGAGATCGTGCGTAGCCAGCAAAATCGCGGTGCCGGCGGCTGTCAGATCGATGAGCATCTGGCGCAAGTCTTCAGCGCTGCCGGGATCGATGCCGCGCAGTGGCTCGTCGAGCAGCAGTAATTTTGGTGCGCCTAAAAGCGCGCGCGCAAGTTGCAAACGACGCCGCATTCCGGTCGACAATTCGCCGATCGGACGCGCGGCCACAGCAGCAAGACCGACGCGCGACAGTTGATCACTGGCCACCGCCACCGCCGCCTTTCTGGCGTGGCCATACAGCGCCGCAACGTAGGCCAAAAACTCTTGCGGCGAAAGGTTGAGATGCAAACCCCGTTCGTCAGCGGCCATGGTTCCGACCAGCCGACCGAGCCGGCTCATGTCCGCCGCCGTCGACACGCCGTCGACATCGAGCGTGCCGCTTGATGGCAACAACACGCCCGAACACAGGCGCAAGAATGTCGACTTGCCGGCGCCGTTTTTTCCCATCAGTGCGAAAATCTGGCCGGGCTCAAGCGTCAGGTCGACGCCGCTGAGCGCAACCACTGGCTGCGATCGCTTGAACAACAGCAACTCACGCCACCGCGGCGCCGGATGAAAGATTTTTGTCACCGAGCGTGCTTCCAAGAGCGCCATCATTGCCCCGCGTGCCGCTGGTACTTGTTGACCGCGGCTTCGTGCTCGGCGCGAGTTTTGGAAAAATAGTGGGTGCCGTCGTTCTTCGAGACGAAATACAAATACGGCGTGCGATCGGGATGGAGCACGGCGGTGAGCGCGGCGCGCCCGGGATTGCAAATCGGCCCCGGTGGCAAACCTTCGTGAGTGTAAGTGTTGTAACGATTCTCTTTGTCTTCGAGATGAATTCGGTGAATGCGACCGTCCCATTTGTTACACGCCGCGCTCTTCTGCTTGGGCACGGTGCAGCCGTATACGATCGTTGGATCGGTTTGCAAAAGATGCGGCA
The DNA here is from genome assembly GCA_023248835.1 of Myxococcales bacterium. Classification (GTDB taxonomy): domain Bacteria; phylum Myxococcota_A; class Polyangia; order Palsa-1104; family Palsa-1104; genus JAHFDU01. The sequence continues at coordinate 3,513 of JAHFDU010000005.1, forward strand.
CGAAATTGGGCAGTCGCAAACGGTTGAAAAAAAGTCCAGCGATGCGCGGCCGTTCGGCGGGCTGCGCGGTCTCTTTTTCGACCAATGATGCCAGGATGACAATTTCGCGGTCGCCAAACTTGTACAGCCGCTCGAGCTCCGCCACGCCGCCTCCATAGCGGCTTTTCTCTTCGCTGAGCGCAGCGCGGCCTCGGCTGACCAAGCGGGCGAGCAGTTTGCGCGCCGGCGTGCCGCGGCGAAACTGATAGGTGTCAGGATAGAGGTAGCCCTCGAGCGACGCACCCTCGACGCCAACCTCGCCGGCAAAGCTTGAGCTCGTCGCCAAGCGCAGGATTTCGTCGCGCGAGGTGATGCCGGCGGCTTCAAAAATCTCCGCCACCTGCAAAAGGTTTTTCCCCTCGGCAAGGGTGACGCTCACCTCTTGCACCGGTACGCCTTCGACCAGTTTTTCTAAAATCTGGCGCGGCGTTTCACTCGACGAAAACGCGTATTGCCCGGCCTTGATCTTTTGCGCGAACCCACGCTCCGAAGCGTAGATGCGAAACCACAGCGGATGTTCGATGAGATGAAGCGACGCCAGGCGACGCGCCACCGTCGGCAGTGGTAGCCCTTTTTCGATCACCACCCTGGTTTCGCTCGCCGGCCAGTCGGGATGGCGATCGGGATAGCCGATGGCGCGCGACAAAAAGATGACAAAGGCGCAGAGCGCGATCAAAACGGTAGAGCCGACCACTCGCGCGGCGCGCTTCATGTCGTTCTTACTCACGTTGTCCGATGAGCCATCGCTCTAGGATCACTTGGGCCGCCAATTGATCGATGACCTGGCGCCGTTTTTTACGTGACAGGTCGGCCTCTAGCAGCACCGCTTCGGCCTCCACCGTGGAATAGCGCTCATCGCAAAGTTCGACCTCGGCGCCGGCCGCCGCCATGGCGTCGGCAAACACCTGCACTCGCACCGCGCGTTTGCCGAGTGCGCCGTCCATTTCGTAGGGCATGCCAATCACAACTTTGGTTGTCGCATACTGTTTGCAGTATTGCAGCACTCTTACTACGTCGCGCGCGGTGCCTTTTCGTTCAAGCGTTGTCACCGCGTGGGCGCAAAACCCGAGCTCGTCGGTGACCGCAATCCCGATCGATTTGCTGCCGACGTCCAGCCCGAGCACCCGCACCACCGGCAATTTGCCAGGAAGGGACGGTCTTAACAACTTAACATCTTAACATCTAGGATCGAGCCAGCGGCTGAAGAAAGTCCGCCCCGTGTTTGCAGTCAAAGCCGGGGATGTGACATAGCCGACACACCGTGCCAAAAAAATCTTGCTATACCCACACAGGCTGACTAGTATGTCCCTCGCAACGCGTGAGTCGACGGTCCACGACTCAAGGCGGACTTCTAGGAAGGAGGTGAACGAATGAGTAAGGCAAAGAAGCTTTTTCAGGTAGCTCTTCCGATCTTGGTGATCGCAGCGACCGTCGGTCTGTTCTCGATGGGATGCGACGACACCGCTACGACGGCAGGTACTGATGGCGGCGATATGGCGATGCCGAAGGATGGCCCGAAGGGGTAAGCTCGTCGTTACAACTTAATTGTTACCAGTTCATGAACCTGAAAAAGGCGGTGAGCAGGAGCTCGCCGCCTTTTTCATTTTGTGCTAGGAAGGGGCATGGACGCCGATTCAAAAAAGAAACCGCAACCGGTGCAGCTACAGGTCGACGATGTCACCGCGCAGGGCGCCTATGCCAACTTGGTGCTTCTCAACCATTCCGAAACCGAGTTCGTGCTCGACTTTGCTTTCGTCCAGCCCGGGGTGCCGATCGCGAAAGTGCGCTCGCGCATTTTGTCTTCGCCGCTGCACACCAAGCGACTGATGGTGGCTTTACAAAAAAACCTCGAACGTTACGAAGAACGCTTTGGCGAAATTGTACTGACTGAAGCGGAGCACTTGTCCGTTCATTAAGATCTACAAATCTCTACAAATCGCTCGCTCCGCTGCAGCTGCCAGTGCTACTCCAAGTCGTATTAGTCGCATACCAATATCCATCCGGAATGCTGCAGCCAGTCGAATCGAGTACCACCAACAGCCCCGACGCCTCAATGTTTGCGCCGCTCTTAGTGCCTGTCATCAACAGAGCGTTGTGCTGGGAGCAAGTTTGGCTGCTCGCCCGCAGCTCCTCCCAAACGGTGAAATTATTTCCGCTGCCCGAGATGAAAAACCCCTGCCCACCGGCGACGAGGTTGTTGGCTTTTTCGGCGTAGTCGATTTGGCCCGCCGCCTTTTGGTTGTAAAGACAAGTCGTCGAAATCACCGATCGACCCACCAGTGAGCCGTCGGCAGAGGCCGCGACCTGGCCGTTGGTGGTGTATTTTCCAGTGATGGTGGGCGGTGAGGAACCGGGGTAAGAGACAAAATGAGAATCGGCGATCGCTTTCTTGATCGTGGCGTTTTCGGCAAAGTCGGCGGCTGATTGAAAGCCGGTGCCGCCTCCGCAAGCGGCCAATGTCAGAAGCACGAGTAGAGTTTGGCGCATTCCTTACCTTATTCCCTTTCTCGCGGAAGCTCCAGTCGTCCAACCCGGGTGTCGAGACGAGCCCGTCTGCCGAGCCATACCGCGCGATTGTGAGTGCCGTGTCCAATCGGAGCGCCGCTGGCGATCGGGACGCCGAGACGAGACAGTCGTTCGTGCAGAACGTCGTCGACGGTGGGCGATTTTCCGTTTGGTTCGTCGCAATCGACAAAATCGCCGAGTACGACGCCAGCCACGCCCTGCAGCGCGCCGGTGAGTTCGAGCTGCGTCAGCGCGCGATCGATGCGGTAGGGCCGTTCGCCGACGTCTTCGAGCAAGAGGATTGCGTCTTTGAACTGGCACGCCCAGGGTGTGCCGCAAAGGCGCGACAGCAGTTCGAGATTGCCGCCGAGTAGTTTTCCCTCGGCTACACCGGCTGAGATCGGGCGCAGTCCTTCGATGGCTGCGGATTTTCCCTCGAGCAGATCAAACAGCGACTGGACATCTTTGTCGGGAAGCGATCCGAGTTGCGTCACCACCGGCGCGTGAACTGATGGTACGCCAAGTTTCCAGAGCCAAGCGTGCAGCGCGGTGACGTCGGAAAAGCCGACGATCGGTTTTGGCGCGCCTAAGAATTTTTTGGGATTGAGCAACGGCAAGAGGCGAAAGAGACCGTAGCCACCGCGCGCACAAAAGATCGCCCGTGTCTGGTCGTCGTCGAGCGCGGCTTGTAACTCGGCGGCGCGTGCTTCATCGCTGCCGGCCAAAAATCCAAATTTTTCAAAAATTCGCTGGTCGTAGCGCAGTTGGTAGCGCGAAAGTCGCGCCGCACCGCGTTCAAATTTGTCGCGCGGAACTGGCCCCGACGGCGACACCACGCGCACCACGTCGCCGGGGCAAAGCGGCTTCACGTTGAACAAACAGCGCGGTTCTTGGCGTCGCGAACGAGCTTTTTGAGCTCGTCGGCGGCGTCTTTTTTCCACTGCGTCTTGGGATAGCGCTTGAGCAGCTCTTGAAAATAGACTTTGGCGTCGCTGCAATATTTGAGCGCGTGGAAGGCGAGGCCGTTCTTGTACATCGCGTCGGGCACCACGTCCGATTTGGAAAAATTGTCGTTCACTTTGGTGTAAGCACCGATGGCGTTGGCGTAACGCTTCTCGCCGAAATAGGCCTCGCCGATGTTGTACTGTGCTCTGGCGGCGCGTGGATCTTGGGGATAGCGATTGACAAACGCCTCGTAGAGCCTGCGCGCTTCGGCCCACTGCTGCGCTGCGATGCGCTTTTCCCCTTCTGAATAGAGCGCATCCGGCGTCTCGGGCACCGGCGGATTCTTCGACACATTGACGGTGTTGTTGAGCTGTTCGAGCTTGGTGTCAGAGGATGCGCGGTAGTCCTGAAACTGCTTGGAGATGGCGTCCTCGGTGTGCTGTATGTCGTCGATGCGGCCGGTCAACTGCGCCAGCGCTTGTTGCAGATTCTGCACGGTGAGTCCGACATCGGCCGAATTGCGGGTGATCACTTTGGTGGCATCGTCGACCACCTGCTTCATCCGTTTGAGTTCAGCGTCGAGCTGTTTGCCGAGCTCGCGCTGCGCCTCTTCGTGTTTTTGCGCCTGCGACCGCATGTCGTCGATCTGCTTTTGCATCTGTTGTCCGTCGTCCTTGGTCAAGAAACTGCAACCAACAAGAGCGACGCTGAAAACCGCCAGGGCTCTTACCATGACACATCCACCCGGCGATCTTTGGCCCAGCCGCTCTCTTCCGACCCGCCGGCGTCGAGCTTGCCGCGCGCCACCGTGCGCAGTCTACTGCCGTCGAGACCGAGTCGAACCAGCCGATCTTTGACCGATTGAGCGCGCCTGTCCGAGAGCGCCAAGTTGTACTCATCGGTGCCGCGCACGTCGGCATGTCCGGTGAGCGTTGCCGAGTGCGCCATCTTCTTGATGCAGTCGGCATCGCGCTCGGCCGCCGCCGCCGCTTCGCTCGACAGCGCCGACTCATTAAAATCGAAATAGATCGGTTCGAGCGAGCAGGCGGGATTTTTGGGCGGCGCTTCGGCCCGCGTTGCGCCGCTGCATCGCCCGCTTACGCATTTACCGCTGTCGCCGCACTCGGCGTCGGTGGAGCAGGGTTTGCAAACGCCGTCGAGGCAGGACTGATTGGGCGGGCAGTCTTCAGTCGTGGTGCAGGCTTTGGGGCCCGGCTTTTCTTCGCAGCGGCCGGCTTTGCAAATTTTTCCGTCTTTGCAGTCTTTGTCGTCGCGACACTGCTGACACTGGCCATTGACGCAAAATTCTGCCTCCTTGCAATCCTTGTCGGTTTCGCACTTCGGATACGGCGGCCTAGGACAGCCCATCAGCCCCACCACTGCCACCAGTCCTAACCGCCGGACAAATTTTCGCATGGCAAAACGCTAGCGCTAGCATCCTTAGGTGTCAATGAGTCGGGTGCCGCAAAAAAGATTGCGCGGCCTTCGATCTTTGTTTTAGTTTTACCTTACTGAATCTGATTCCAACGGAGCCAAGATGAGTAAGGAACTGCATACCGTCAGGCTCACATCCGGCAAACGAATCCTGTTTCTCACCAAGGATCCGGAACTGATTCGGCGCCAGCTCGACGGCACGCTCGATTTGAAAATGAGCGATCTGAAAATTTCCGATCTGCTCGATGACATCAACACCGATCAGATGTCACCGGCTTGGGCCTGCTTTGACTGGCAGCCGAGCGAAATTGCCAAGAATGCGTACGCTGGAATCACCGTCGGCAGTGAGCGGCTGTTCCCGGCCAATTCGCTGTTGCGCGGCAATTTCGAAGTCACCGTGGCCGGGTTTCGCAAAGGCGTCGGCTCCTCGCGCGAGACCGCGGTGCAGGCGGAAAAATGGTCGGGTATTCGTTTGGCGATTGCGGCTTCGTTCGCGCCGATTCACGCCCGCAACAACATCAACCAGGGCGTGTTGATGGGCGATCACGCGCTGCTGTTGCGCCTAGAGCGCGGCGAGGAAATCCCGCTCGAAGAATTTTCGCGCGGGCAGGACCCGGTCACTCAGAAGATCATCGAGCTTGGCGGACTATTTCCCTTTACCAAGGCGCTGTCGCGCGGCGAGGTCAAGCTCGACCGACCGTCGACCGCGACGCGGCCGATGAACTTGGCGGAAAAAATCCTGTCTCAACATCAGATTGGTGGAGCCGCTTGCGTCAAACCAGGCGATGCGATTTGCGTGCGCGTCGACGGCGGCTATTCGCACGAATTCACCACCGCGCAGGTGCACGCATTTTTAGAGGAAGAGTACGGCAGCGACTATCAAATCGCCGACGCCAAAAAATTCGCGGTGTTTGAAGATCACCTGATCTATGCCGACGGGGTGCCGAAAATGGCACCATTTTCACCCAAAATTCACATCTTGCGTCAGATGCAGCGCGCCTTTCAGCGCAAGACCCAGGTGCGTGACTACGCTGCCAAAGATGGGGTGTCGCCGGGAATTTGTCACACCATCGCGCGCGAAGAGTTCATCGAGCCCGGCGATTTTATTCAGGCCACCGACAGCCACACTTGCATGGGCGGCTCGCTCGGCGCGCTGGCCTACGGCGTCGGCACCACCGAGTACGCGGCGCTGATTCATGCCGGTTTCACTTTTGTCACCGTGCCCGAGTCGATCCGCTTTGAGCTTACCGGCAAATTGCGCCCCGGCGTCACCGCCAAAGACCTGATGCTCGAGTTATTGCGAACGTTTGCCAAAGCGCAGAAAACCCTCGATCGGGTGATGGAATTTGGCGGGCCGGGCTTGGCGACGCTTTCGCCCGATGAGCGCGCGACGCTGGCCAACATGGCGACCGAGTGTGCCGCCAAAGCGGGCGTGGTCGAGGCCGACGAGCAGGTGGTCGACTGGATGGTGGCGCGACGAACCGGGGTTGCCAAAGCGGTGCTGCTCAAGAAAATCGTGCGCCCCGACGCTGGCGCCGAATATGCCGGCGGCGTCCACACCATTGAGCTTGAGAAAATTCGTCCGATGGTGGCGACACCGGGAGATGAGGCGCGCGGCATTCCGTCCGATCCCTCGAACGGCGCGTTTATCGACGAGATCGGCGATGTCAAGATCGACATCGCCTACGGCGGCTCTTGCACCGCTGGTAAAGAGGATGACATCGATCAATATGCCGAGGTCATGCGCGCAGCCGACGCACGCGGCCAGCGGGTGCACGAAGGCGTCGAATTTTTTATCCAGTTTGGCTCGCAAGCGGTGCAGGGTTACGCGCAAAGCCAAGGCTACCTAGAATTGTTTTCCCGCACCGGCGTCAAAGTGATCGCGCCCGGTTGCGGCGCTTGCATCGGCTGTGGCCCCGGTGTCTCGTCGCGACCCGATCAAGTGACGATCTCGGCTATCAACCGCAACTATCAAAACCGCTCTGGCCCGGGCAAACTCTACCTCGCTTCCCCACTCAACGTCGCCGCCTCTGCGGTGGCAGGCAAAATCGTCGCCTACACGCCGAGTCGCGGTTCGTAGCTACAGCTGTTTTGCGTAGCCGCGTGAGCAGCGCGAGGCGGTGATGTAGCGGTCGTCGCGCACAAATCCGTTGCGTTCATAAAGCGAAATCGCCGCGCCCATCTCCTCGGTGGTGTCGAGTACGACCTGTTTGCCGCCATGAGCAATCACCCAAGCGAGAGCGCAATCAAGCAGCTTCTGACCGAGCCGCTTGCCGCGCGCGGCGGGTGACAGATACATTTTGCGCAATTCGTAAGTGGAATCCTTCACCGGAAAAACACCGACCGTTCCGATCAGGCGATCCCCGTCGAACGCGACCCAAAACCGGCCGCCTAGCCGGGTGTAGGATTCGGGCAGCTCGTGCAGTTGCAAATCGGTTGCGCTGGCGACGCCGAACGGAATCGCGAACTCGGCGAGCACCTCCCGCACTAGTGCGATCACCGCTTGCCGGTCATTGTTTTCTGCTGGTCGAATGGTCAAACCGTCTTGCACCTGCGCTTTATACTCGATTTTTTCGAGCACGGTATTACCCTACGCACGGTACGGAGTGGATACTGCATTACGGAAGACCGTCCCCTCCTTGGAGGCCACTATGGGCAAGTTGGCGAGAGAAATTTGGATCGTCGGGGCCAAACGTACCGCGTTCGGTGCTTTCGGCGGCGCACTCAAGTCGTTCACCGCAACCGATCTTGCGGTCGAAGCCTCCCGCGCTGCACTGGCACAGGCCAAACTCGATCCCGCGCTCATCGAGCAATCGATCTTTGGCAACGTGCAGCAGACTTCACCCGATGCGATTTACCTCGCTCGCCATGTCGGTCTGCGTGCTCAAGCACCGATCGAATCCTCGGCACTGACGGTAAATCGGCTGTGCGGCTCCGGTTTTCAGGCGATCGCCAACGGCGCCGAACAGATTTTGCTTGGTGAGGCGGAAATTGTGCTCACCGGCGGCAGCGAAGCGATGTCGCAAGCGCCGCATGTGGTGCGCGGCGCGCGCTGGGGTCTGCCCTTCGGACAGCCGCAGCAGCTTGGCGACACTCTGTGGGATGCGCTGACCGACAGCATGACCGCGATGCCGATGGCGATCACTGCCGAATATTTGGCCGAGAAGTACAAGATTTCGCGCGCTGAATGTGACGCGTATGCGCTGCGTTCGCAAAAAACCTGGGCGGCAGCGCAAGCGGGCGGCCGCTTCGCAACTGAGATTGCAGCCATCGAAATCAAAACAAAAAAAGGCGTGACCCAATTTGTCGTCGACGAACACCCGCGGCCGCAAACCACGCCAGAAATTTTGGCCAAACTGCAGCCGGTGTTCAAAAAAGAGGGCGTGGTCACCGCCGGCAACGCGTCGGGAATTTGCGACGGTGCCGCCGCGGTGGTGCTGTGCTCGCGCGAAGCTGGACAGAAGCACAATTTGCAACCACTCGCGCGGTTGGTGGGCTGGGCGGCGGCCGGTTGCGATCCGAAAATCATGGGTATTGGCCCGGCGCCAGCGATTAGGCGTCTGCTCGAAAAAACCGGACAAAAACTTTCCGACTTTGATTTGGTCGAAGTCAACGAAGCGTTCGCGCCGCAGTACTTGGCGGTCGAAAAAGAGCTCGGTCTCGACCGCGAGCGCACCAATGTTGACGGTGGCGCGATTGCGCTCGGCCATCCGCTCGGCGCCTCGGGCGCGCGCATTACCACCCATTTGGTCTACGAACTTGCGCGCCGCGGCAAGAAACTCGGCCTTGGCTCCGCCTGCATCGGCGGCGGCCAGGGCATTGCGTTGGCGATTGAGGCGGTATGAGCGAACTCTCGGAGTCCGACATCATTTATGATTGGAACGCGCTGCAAAAGCGGGCGCCGCTGTCGAACGTTGCATTCACCTTTTTCGACGAGACGCTGCGCGACGGCATTCAATGCCCGTCGGTGGTCGATCCGCGCATCGAAGACAAAATAAAACTGATTCACCTCATGAACGACATCGGCATCGATCACGTCGACATCGGGCTGCCCGGCGCCGGCAAGCGCGCCTACGAAGATGTCGTCGAGCTCGGCCGCGAAATTCGCGACGCCAAGCTGAAAATCAAGCCCGCCTGTGCCGCGCGCACGCACGTCAATGACATTGAACCGGTGGTGCGCGCCTCCCAGCAGCTCGGCATGCCGATCGAAGTGATGGCGTTTATCGGTTCGTCGCCGATTCGACTTTACGCCGAGGGTTGGGATCTCGACTTGATGCTCAAGCGCTCGGCCGAAGCGATCGACCTCGGAGTGAAGAACGGCCTGCAAGTGACTTACGTCACCGAGGACACCACGCGCTCGCGACCGGAAGTGCTGGCGCCGCTTTTTCGCAACGCGATTGAACACGGCGCGCACCGGCTTTGTCTCTGCGACACCGTCGGTCACGCGACCCCCGACGGGATCAAGAATCTGATTGGCTTTACCCGCAACTTCATCGACAGCTTAGGGGTCAAGGTTGGCATCGACTGGCACGGCCACAACGATCGCGGCCTCGGTGTCACCAATACCATTCACGCGCTCGAGTTTGGCGCCGATCGGGTGCACGGCACCATCTTGGGACTCGGCGAGCGGGTGGGCAACGCTGCGCTTGACCAGGTGCTGTTCAATCTCAAGCTGCTCGGCGAGCTCGAGGGGCGCGACCTGTCGAAACTGTTACTCTTGTGCCGACTCACCGCCAACGCTTGCCACATCTCCATTCCTTACAACTACCCACTGGTCGGATCGGACGCCTTCCGCACTGCCACCGGAGTCCACGCCGCCGCCATCATCAAGGCCGAAAAAAAGGGACACGCTTTCTTGGCCGATCGAATCTACTCCGGCGTGCCGGCGGGACTGTTTGGCCGCGAACAGGAAATCGAAATTGGTCACATGAGTGGAGAATCAAATGTGATTTACTGGTTGAAAAAGCGCCACATCGATCCCCAACCAGAGTTGGTCAAGAAAATCTTGATGGTTGCCAAGGCCACCGACCATTTACTGACTGAAGATGAAGTGCGCCAAGTGATAAAGGAAACCGCCATTGACCGCTCCTGACGCCGCCGACGACAAGAATAACTTTCGCTGTGTGAAAGTCTTCTCCGCCACCATGGCGCAAGAGCGCGAGCAGCTTGGCGAGAAGATCACCACCTGGCTTTCTGCCCACCCCGAGGTCCAGGTCGTCGATAAACGTGTCACCCAATCGAGCGACCAAGCCTTTCACTGCATCGCCATTACGCTGTTTTACAACGCCGAATAAGCGCTAATGAAGAAGGCCAGGGATGCACGGAAGTCCGCTCCATTATCGGCTCACCGACGGTTGTGCAGGCCGACAGCCGACGGCCGACAGTCACTGAAGAAGCAAATTCGCGTTGCTGGTGTTGTCCGTCGCTGACTGAGATGTATAGGAAGCGTGAATACATCATGACTTTCCGGACTGTTGGCTGTGAGCTGTAGGCTGTCGGAGGCGGCCGGGCGCCTCTGGAAGAAACGCCCGGCCGTTTGACCGGTTTGCCAAAGTTTGATATAAAAACAGCTTGCTGTTTGTGTGTCTGGCCTTACCGGGGACGGATACGAACTGAAGTTCTAACTCGGAAGATGGTGGTCGCGCGATGACAAGACGAATGCGGGTCCTCAACTGGGCGTTGGTTGGTGTGTTGCTGCTCGGCGGATCGAGCCGCGCCGCGGAACCCAAGAAAACCCCCGGCGCCAAACCGACCACCCCGGCTGCCACGCCCGCGGCGGCGACGCCGACACCTACTCCGACTCCTGCCCCTGCTCCTGCCGAGGACGCCAACTACGATTCCTACAACGCCAAGCTGCAGAATCTCGAGAAGCATGTCAACGAGCTCAAAGAGGAGATTTTTGCTCACAAGGCGCGGCTCAATTTGCTCAAAGAGACGGTGCTACGTGGCAACATCGCCGGCGCCCGCGCTACCATCGTTCATCGCAACGAGATGGGGATCATGTACATCCCGGTTCAGTATGTGTACGCGCTCGACGGTGCCGAGATTTTTGCACGGGCCGACGATTCGGGGAAGCTCGGCGAGCAGAAAGAGTTTGAGATATTTTCCGGATCGATTGTCCCCGGCAATCACACCTTGACCGTACAAATGGTGTATCAGGGCAACGGCCTTGGCGTGTTTAGCTACGTCAAGGGGTACAAATTCACCGCCAAGTCGAGTCACACTTTCACCACTGCCGAAGGCAAGCAGCTCCAGCTCAAAGTGGTGGGCTTCGAACAGGGCAACGCGCTCACCACCGACCCCAAAGATCGCCCGGCGGTCGATTTTCGCGAGAGCATCGTCTCCGCTGCGGCCAAGCCGGCCGCTGCCAAATAAATGCGCATTTCTGGGGCAATCGCAGTCGCGGTGACAATCGGTGTCAGCGCAGCATCGGCCGACGAGGTCGACAATTTGGGCGGATCGGTGCTCGAGCTCGACGCCCGCGTGCGTTCGCTTGATCGCGACTTGAAACCCTCGACCGACTCCGGCCCTGATGCCGCCGAACGCCGCCTCATCGACGCGCAGGTGCTCTATGAGCTGAAAAACTACGACGCCGCCTCGACGCTGCTGTTTGACGTGGTAGAAAAATATCCCAATTCGCGCACGTTGCCCGAAGCGCTGTACTATCTTGGCGATTCGCTCTACTTGAAGCGCGACTTTCTCTCGTCACGACACTACTTTCAGAAGCTGGTGTCGCTTGGGCCGCAGGCACCTCGCTATCAGGAGGGACTGCAGCGCCTGATCGAGTTGTCGCTGCACACCGGCGATTTTTCCGAGGTCGACAGCTACCTCGCCGCACTCGAGCGGACGCCGGTGCAGAATCAGTTGCCGAGCGTGCCCTACGTCAAGGGAAAGTATTTTTTCATGCGCAAGCAGTACGACCAATCGACCGCCGCGCTGTCGAGTTTGCCGCCCTCGCATCCCTACTATATGCAGGGGCAGTATTTCATTGGTGCTGCAGCGGTGGCCAAAGGGGCCGACCACTTGAGCGAAGCCGAACCGGCGTTCGCTAACATTGTTGCCCAAGCTCCGACCACCGATGCGCAGCGGCGGGTGGTGGAGCTCGCCCACATGGCGCTGGCACGAATCGCGCAAAGCCGAGGCGATCTGACTCGCGCGCTTTCCGAGTACGGAAAAATTTCGCCGCGCAGTGAACTTTACTCTGACGCTTTGTACGAAAGTGCGTGGGTGGCAATTCGCAACAAAGGGTACAGCGCGGCGGCGCGTTCGCTCGACTTGTTGGTGCTGAACGCGCCCGACTCTCCGCTGGTGCCCGAGGTTAAACTCTTGCTCGGTAGTTTGCAGATCCGCCAGCAGAAATACAGCCAGGCCGCCGATCAATTTGCCAAGACGCGGGATGAGTATGCGCCGCTGCGTAAGATGCTCGAAGACAACCTCGCCAAGATGGGAGATGCGACCGAATATTTCCGTGGCCTCATCAGCAAGAATCTGTCGAGTTTTGATACCAGTGACGTGTTGCCGCCAATTGCGGTCAAATGGCTCAAGACCGATCCAGAATTTTCGAGCGTCAACAATCTCATCGGCGACATTTCCGACGTCACCCATTCGCTTGACGAGTCGGAAGAGATCGTGGCGCGGCTCGAAAAAGCGCTCAAAGGCCCGGCGCGCTACAACGTTTTTCCCGAGCTCGCCGAAGGGCGCAACCGCGCCCTCGACGCGATCGCCAAGATCGGGGAAATCAAGACCAAGTTGGCGGGGCGCGAGGCGGACCTACTCGGGCAGGCCTCGGGTGGCGATGTCGCCTTGCTCAAGCAGCTGAATGCCGATCGGCTGGCGCTCGAGTCGAGGCTTCAGAAATTACCGTCGCCGAGTGAGTCGATTGCCGAAAGACAGGAGCACGCCAAAACCGCCTACAACGAACTCGACCGCCAGCTTTCAGAAGCGCAGACCAACATGATTGGCTTGCAAGCCAGTTTGGCGGCGACGCGAAAGTATTATGAAGACGACGTGAAGAAGAAACTGGCGGCGCCGCAACAAGACGGTGCCGAGAAGGAGCTCGACCAGTGGAAGCAGCGTTTCGCGGCGGCGCAAAAAGAGATTGAGCTGCTCAGAAAAGAGATCGCCGACGCCCGCTTGGCGGTCGGGGTCAGCGACACCGACGTCAAGCTTGCGGCCGAGCTGCGCGCCGAGTATGACGATCTGCTCAAGCGCCAGCATGCAGTCGCGGTCGAGATCGGCAGTCGTCTCGGCGCTGGCGATCGCGCCAAAGTCGAACAGATCGAATCGATCGTTGATCGCACTCGCAATGTCGAGCAGTTGGCGGTCGGATTTTTGGCCCGGGTTGAAGACACCATCAACAACAAACTGTCGTCGATCGAAGCCGAGCTCGGACAGGAAAAAAAACGCGTCGTCGCCTATCGTGATCGACTCGGCGGCGTCGGCAGCGAATCGGCAACGGTCGGCGGATCGATTCTGGCGCTCAACTTTCAGCAGGTCGCGGCGCGTTTTTACAACGTCGTCGTACGCGCCGACGTTGGCATCATCGACATCGCCTGGGCGCTTAAGGACAACACCACGCGCGAGGAGAATCGGCTGATCGCTGAACGTAAACGCGAGTTGAAACTGTTAGATGATCAATTCAAAGACGTACTCAAGGAGCAGCCATGATCGCCGCTCATCCTGAGCCAGTCGAAGGACGACTACGCGCTTCGCGCTCCGCTCAGCATGAGCGCAGCTTTCGATTATTTCGCCCTTCGACTTCGCTGCGCTCCGCTCCGGGTGCACGGACAGGGGTAGTACTCAAGGAGCAGCCGTGACCAGGCAGATTCCACTGCTTGTTTTGTCTGCGCTGTGTAGCGTGGCGCTGGCGGGCCCCGCCCCGCAAACGACGCTGCCCGGCGCTGAGGGGCAGGAGCTCGATCAGGTGCAGCAGGAGATCGCGCGCTTTGAAAATGCGTCGAAAGATTTTTCCGGCACCGTCAAACACATCGTGCAACAAGAGTATGTCGCCAAGCGGCGTGTCATCATGGACAAGTATCAGCCGCAAGTGGACGTGCTCGAAAAAAACCAAAAATCGGGACGCCAAGACGCGGTGGCGCAGTTTGAGGAGTTTTTGGCCAAATACGCCGCCGACGAGCGCTGGACACCCGACGCGATGTTTCGCCTCGCCGAGCTTCACTTTGAAAAATCGAATGACGAATATTTGTCGGCGACCGCGCAAGGGGCGCAGACACTGCCCGATTATCAAAAAACAGTAGAGATTTACCGCAGTCTGATCACGCGATTTCCCAAGTATCGACTGCTCGACGGCGCCTACTATCTGCTCGGATGGTGCTTGGCTGAAATGAACAAGGAAGGCGAAGCGCTGCAGGCGATGCGTGGCCTGGTCTGCGCCAACAAGTACAACCCGCTCGACCCGCCGGAGAAGGCCAAACCGACGCTGGGGAAATTCGCTCCCGGTGCCAAGGCGAGCGATCTGTACCAGAGCTGCCAGCCGGTGCGGGCACAATCGCGGTTTTTGCCAGAAGCCTGGACACGTGTCGGTGAATTCCACTTCGACAGCAGCGAACTCGAACTGGCGATCGCCGCCTACTCGCGGGTGCTCGAATTTACCGATTCACCTTACTATGACAAAGCGCTGTACAAGCTCGCCTGGTCCTACTATCGCGCCGACGCCTATCCCGATGCGATCAAGCGCTTCGACCAGCTGGTCGCCTATGCCGACCAGAAAAAGGCGCAATCGGGCGGCGCCCAAGAGGGCTCCGATCTGCGTACCGAAGCGGTGCAGTACTTGGGCGTCAGTTTTGCCGAAAAAGATTGGGGCCAGGGCGTTCCGGGTGACCAAGTCAGTGGGCTTGACCGCGTCGAGAAATTCTACAAAGGGCGCGACGACAACTACGTGCGCGAGGTCTACGCCAAGCTCGGCGACATCTATTTCGACGAGACCGAGTATTTTCACGCTGTCGAAGTGTACAAGCGCGTACTCGAAAAATGGCCTTACCACCCCGGCAATCCCAAGCTGCAAGATCGAGTGGTGATGGCGTTTGAGAGGCAGCGCGATTTTCAAAATGCGTTACGTGAGCGCGATGCGCTGGCCCGCAACTACACTGGCGGCACCACTTGGGCGGAGCACAACCGTGACAACAAAGAGGCGATGCAAGTCGCCGGCGATTTGGTCGAGCTGGCACTGGTGCATGGCGCGGTCAGCCATCACACTGCCGCGCAGGAGTACAAGCGCTTGGCGGCGGCGCAGAACCCACCGGACGTCAAGCAAATCGAACAGGCGTTCAAGGAATATTCACAAGCCGCGACCGCGTATCAGAAATACCTCGCCGAATATCCCAATTCCAAAAACGGCTACGAGTATTCCTACGCCTACGCCGAAACGCTCTACTACTCGAATCGATTTCTGGACGCTGCCAAGCAATATGAAAAAGTGCGCGACTCGAATCTCGATCGCAAGTATCTCGAGGACGCCGCCTTTGCTGCGGTGAAATCGTACGAAAATTATCTCGACGCCGAGGCCAAGGCGGGACGCTACAGCGAACCGCCACTGCCGGCCGATGGCAAGACCGCGGTGCCGGTGACGCCGCTGCCGATTCCCGATTCGGTGATGGCGCTGCAGCGCGCCTATGACACCTTTGTCCAAAAAGTTCCGACCTCGGGCCGTGTCGCTGCGATTGCATACAAAGCGGCCGAAATTGACTACCGATTTCGCAACTGGCAAGGTGCTCGTCCGCGCCTCGAGAAAGTGGTGGCGACCTACTGCAAAGAGGACGTCGGCGCCAACGCTGGCACCGCACTTCTGACCACCTACACCATCGAAAAAAACCTCGACAAGCTGGAGGAGTGGGCGAAGAAGTTGCGCCAAGCCAATTGCGGTTCGGTACAGCTGGCGTCGAAGAACGAAGGCGTCCTAAAAGGCCTCGAAAAGAGCGTCAAATTTAAGAAGGCAGACCAGCTGTTTGCCGACAAGAAATATGAAGACGCGGCGCAGGCCTACGTCACGCTGGTCGACGGCGATCCGAGGAACGACGAGGCCGACAAGGCGCTCAACAACGCCGCGGTCGCGTACGAGAACTCCAATCGCTTTGGCGCCGCCACCCGACTGTATGAGCGCATCGTCACCGACTACCCGAGTTCGAAGTTCCTCGACGAAGCGCTGTTCCGCACCGCGGTCAATTACCAGAAGTATTTCGATTTTGGAAAATCGGTGGTGAGTTATTTGCGATTGGCCGAGGACAAGCGCTTTGCCGCGTCGACGCACCGCATCGATTCGCTTTACAACGCCGCGGTGATTTTGGAAAACGATCAGAGCTATGCGCGCTCAGCCGAACTGTTCCGTCGCTACGCCCAGGATCGATCAGTGAAACCCGACGATGCCGCCGACGCCTTTTTTCGGGTCGGGCTCAACTACGCCAAGCAGAAAGACTACGGCAAAGCGCGCAAAGCGTTTTTGGATTTTGTGCGGCTCTACAGCGGCAGTGCCAAGCAGGCGCGGAGAGTTCCTGAAGCCTACTTTCGCATCGCTGGATCTTACGAAGGCGACCCAAAGAGCGCCGACGACTGGTATCGACGCGTGATAAGCTCTGCCACCACTTTGACCGCGGGCTCACCGGAGGCGGAGTATCCAGCCCACGCAGCGTTTATTTTAGCCGAGGAGAAGTTGCCTCGGGTCGAGAAGCTCAAGCTGAGTAGCAAGAGCAGCAAAGCGATTGCCAAAGCGGTGACGGATTTTGATGCTGGACTGAAACAGCTGATCGTCGAGTATGGAAAAATTTTGGCCTACAAACGCGCCAGCTGGACGCTCGGCGCCTATTTCCGCACTGGTTACTTGGCCGAGGCCTACTCCAAGGCGCTGCTCGGCGCGCCCTGCCCGGACGAGGTCAAGCGCTTGGGTGGCGATTCTTGCGATCAGTACCGAGAAGGAATTGAAAAGCAGGTTTCCGAGTACGACGACGAAGCGGTCAAGCGTTACGGGGTGACGCTGACCGAAGCGGGAAAGCTGGGCGTTTCCAATGAGTGGACCAAGCTGGCGCGCATTCGCGCCAATGCTTACAAGCCGGATGAATTTCCGCTCGTCAAGGACGAGCGCGTCGACCTGCAATTGGAGAATCTATAATGGATGCCACTTGCTCGACGGGCGACGATCGGACGCGCTGGCTTCGTTGCCTGCGTCGTCGGCCTTGGTCACGTACTTCTTTGTACGCTCCCTCAGCCTCCTCCTTGTCGCCTCGCCATCGCGCCTGCTTGTCGCCCTTGCTTTTATGGGTGAGTTGTATGGGACTGTGTTTGGCGGCGCTTGGGAGCGCGGAGGCGCAAGGCTTCTTGGCGTTGAGCCACGACGACCATCTGGCGGCCACCGCTGCTTTCAAGAAAGCGACCGAAGTCAATGATCGCTACGCCACGGCTTGGAACAATTTGGCGGCGCAGTATTTGTACGCCAAGAACTACGATGCAGCGCTCCCTGCGGCCGAGCGCGCGGCATCGCTCGCCGCTGGCTCCGCCAAGGCGCAACTCAACCTCGGATCGGCGCTGCGGGGCAAGCAACGTTTTGCAGACGCGGTCGAGGCGTACAAGAAAGCGCTGCAAATTGATCCGTACTATGCCGACGCGCAGTTCGATTTGGGCATTCTCTATCTTGACGCCAAAGAGATGCCCGGGCTCAACTTCACCGCAAAGATGAACGTCGCTATCAACTACCTCAATCGCTACAAACAGCTGGCTGGCGTGGCGCTGAACAAAGATGATCCAGCCGATCGCTACATTGCCGAGGCCAAGACAGCGATCGAGCGCGAGATCAAGCGGCAGGAGCGCGAACGAAAACAGGATCAGCGCAACCAGCCGAAGCCCAAAACCGGAGGTAACAACTGATGACTCGCCCTTCGACTACGCTGTGCTTCGCTCAGGGTGTGCGGAGGGTGATGACTCGGCCTACGCTGCGCTTCGCTCAGGGTGTGCGGAGGGTGATGACTCGGCCTACGCTGCGCTTCTGTCAGGGTGCGTGGAGGGCGGTGTTGCCATTCGTGCTCTCGCTCTCTAGCATTGCTTGGGCGCAGCAGACGCCAAAGCCTGCGCCTGCGGTGGCGCCAGCGACGGGCGAGTCGAGCGGGCCCAAGGTGAAAGTGGAACGTTCGGCGTCGGGACAAAAGATCTTTCGCATCACCGAAGGCATCGTGGTTGAAGGGAGAATCCAAAAGCCGAACGCTTTTTACGTGCTCCAGCGTTCCAGTATGGACTACGACTGGGAGCAGCTAAAACAGGATTTCTTGCCTAAGATTTTGCAAGCCACTTCGCAAAGTCCGTTCTGAAAGGGCCTTTTCATGGCGCAGACAGGTGGTCCAAAGCCGGCATCGGGCGAATCGCTCCAGAGTGTGCCGAAGATCTTGCGCATCGGCGTCAAGCAGGGCGATCGGATCATCGAAGAGCGCCTCATCCGCAAGCGCGAAAGTGTCTCGATCGGTCTGTCAGCGAAAAATACCTTTGTGGTGCCGAGTTCCATCACTCTGCCCAAGACCTTCACCCTGTTCGGGCTGACGCCGAAGGGCTACGTGCTCAATTTCTCCGAAGGCATGGACGGACGCGTCGCCATCGGCGAGCAGGTGGTGCCGCTGCCGTCGCTGATGAAGAAATCGGGCAAGGCCGCTGCTCGCGCGCCCGGTCAAACGGCGCCGGCCGAAATTTGGCATGTCCAGCTCTCCGAGGACGCGCGTGGAAAAGTGGTGATTGGCGATGTCACCGTGCTGTTTCAGTTTGTGGTGCCGCCGCCGGTGCAGCCGCGTCCGCAGTTGCCGCCCTCGGTGCGCTCGTCGCTGATGCAGAATCTTGACTGGATGTTTGTCTCGGTCATCGCGGCTTCGTTCGTTTGCCATTTCGGCTTTGTTGCTTTTCTGAGCACGGTGGAGATGCCCAAGGAGATCGATATCGAAGAGGTACCCGATCGCTTTGTGCGCATGATTGTGCCGCCCAAAATCGAAGAGAAAAGGAAAGAGCCGGAGAAGCCAGAAGAGAAAATAGAGCCCGAGCCAGAGCAAGTCGAGAAAAAAGAAAAGAAACGTGATCCGGAAGCGGTCGCTCGTGCAGCGGCTGCGGCAGAGGCGCGACGGCGCAAGATCATCGAAAACACTGGCGTGCTCAAAATGCTGACCTCAAAAAAAGGCCAGCAGGGGGCAGTGTCCGACATGCTGCACAATGGCGATGTCTCAGGGGACGCATCAAAGGTGTTTGACAAGGTCAGTGGCGTTGGCGTGGCGTCGGCCAGCTTGACCGGCAGGGGCACCGGTGGTTCTGGATCGCTACTGGCGGGTGGCAGTCTGCGCGCTGGCACCGTCGGCTCGGTGGGTACCGGCGACAAGGGAGAGCGCGCGGTGAGGGGACTGGTGAAGGCTGACACTGCGCCGAGTGACATCAGTGGGTCATACGACCCGGCGCTCATCGCCAAAGAGATTCGGCGCTATCTCGGTGGCATCAAGGCCTGCTACGAATCGGGACTCAAGCGTAATCCAGCGATCACTGGCAAGCTGGTGGTCCATTTCACCATCTCTTCGGTTGGCAAAGTTACCTCGGCCAAAATCGAGGACGACAGCCTACGCGATGTCGAGGTGGCCGACTGTGTCAAGAGCCGCGTCGGCGGCTGGCGTTTCCCGGCACCTGAAGGTGGTCCAGTCGAGGTTTCATATCCGTTCATCTTCCAGGCGGCGCACTAGCCTCCTACTTTCGCCTACAGTTTTTTTGCTCAAATCACCGATTGACTGCTTTTAGCTGAACAGAACACCATTTTGTTCCAACCAATTGATGTATGGCAAAAGGGATCAAAAAGGACGACGAAAAAAGAATTTGGCCGTCTTGGCCGTCGGCTTTCGTTGACATGCACGCAAAATGGCTTGATAATGTTGGTCTTTCGAGGAGCGACGATCGCCCAGTGATGGGTGGCCCAATGGGAGAGGATTGAAATGCGAAATTTGTGGTCAAGAAGCGTCCTCGGCCTCTTCGTAGCCGTGGCCGCGTTTGCAGATCAGCCAGCGGAGATTGACACCAATGTCAACGTCTCTCCGGCGCAGAGTTTGAGTAATGCGCGAGATTTTATGGGCAAGATGTCGGACGCCGATAAGCGCGTGGCGCATCTCAAAGAGATCGCGATCCGAAAAAAAGACGTGATCAAACTTAACTGCGTCAACGACAAATTCACCCGCATCAAGGGCCATCTATCGCTGGCGAAGCAGACCATCGCGGCACTCGAAGAGGCACTGTCAAAAACCGACGAAGACGAGCGCAAACACGAGTACACCCGAATGGGCATCCTTTTTCAAAAAGTTTTGGTACTGGCGACGGAGGCGGAGGGCTGCGTCGGTGAAGATGTCAGCTACGTTGGCACCACCAACGTC
>JAHFDU010000005.1:23828-26220 GCA_023248835.1 Myxococcales bacterium
CCGAATATTCCGCAAGCCGATACGGTTGAGCCGGCGACGCCGCTGCCCGATGAGACACCGCCACCGCCGGCGTCGCCGTTTGTGTGAGGACAGAGGGTAAGTTTCGGTGAGCGAGACCAACCGGCGAACGCGCCGCAGCAAGTGCCCAAGCACAGTCGTGTTGGTAGCGCTTTGCCTTGTCAGCGCGTCCGCTCGTGCCGAAGGGCCGGGGGTCAAGCTCGGCTCTCGCGTCGTGCTCCATCCTGGAATCAGCGTTGAGACTTCGTACGATTCGAACCTTTTTTATGAGGCCAACAATCCCACCGGTTCTTTTTTGCTACACGTGCTGCCAGTGTTCGACATCGCGACTCTGCCGCCGCAGCGCGGCGGTGATCATCCTCACTCGGTCGACTTCAGATTCCATCTCGCTGCCGATTATCGCGAGTACTTGACTGCCGATTCGTCGATTCAGGCGCATCGCGCTGCATCGGTGGAAGCCGGGGCGATGGTGAAGCTCTTGCCGTTTGGAAAATACTCAGTCGATGTTTTTGGCAATTACTTTCGCACTACGCGAACGCCTTACGGTCCACTACCCAACAACATCGATCGAGACAACAACGAGGTGGGGATCGCGATTCATCTCAAGCCGGGTAGTGGCCGAATCGAGACCACACTCACCTACGCATTTGGCCTCGATTTTTTCGAAATCACCGACTACAAAGACTACGACAATCTCTATCACAAGATCGATCTGCAAGTCGCTTGGCGTTTCTTTCCCAAGACCGCGCTCTACATCGACATCAGTGAGCAGCCGACCAACTACTTGCATCATGGCCCCAACAATTACAAACATGCCGACAGTTATCCGCTGCACCTTGCCGCTGGCGTCAAGGGCCTGATTACACCGAAACTTACGCTCGACATTTTTGGCGGCTACACCAACGGTTTTTACGTCTATCAAGCGGGAGTGGTGAGCACGCCGAGTCCGAACACCGGTCATGCTGGGTTGACAGTAAAATGGAAACCGACGGTGATGACTTCGCTTGGACTGCAATACCGCCATGATTTTTTGAATGCGCTGCTCGGCAGTTTTGCCGACGTTGATTTGATCACTTTGAATTGGGGACAAAAAATCTGGCGGTTTTTCCTTGGCATCGATCTTGAGTATGACAACCTGCGCTACCAGGGCATTCCGCCCGAGGCTGCCGTGGTCGACGACGCCGGGATGCCGGTAAACACGCGCACCGACAACTACTTCACCGGCGCGGCACATTTTGGTTACAATTTGAAAGACTACCTCAACCTAAGCGCGAATTATAAGATCACGCTCAATAACCCATCGAATCGGCTTCAGTCAGGCAACGCGCTGGTTGGAGCCGACTATCTCAAACACGAAGTATGGCTACAGCTCGCGTTCAAATACTGATCCTTGCCTGTGTGATCGCAGGCTGTCCGCCAGCGAATCAAACAGTGATCGAGCAGCCGATGGTAATTCCGACCGCCGATACCTCGCTCGACGTCGGTGATTCGTTTGAAGTGCGGGTGTTCGGCGAGGCCGATCTGTCGGGTGTCTATCGCATCGGCGTCCAAGGCGAGATCAATTTTCCCCTCGCTGGCGAAATCAAAGTCGCCGGTCTTGATCCGCAGACGATCGCCAAACGCATCGCCGAACGGCTGGCGCAAGGAATGTTGCGCAACCCGCAAGTGAGCGTGTTTGTCAAAGAGCAGACTTCGAAAAAGGTCTATATTTTGGGCCAAGTCACCAAGCCGGGAACGTTTACCTACACCCCCTCGATGAACGTGGTGGAGGCGATCACCATCGCCGGCGGATTTACTCCGCTGGCGGCCAAGAACGACACCACGCTTACGCGCAGCGAGAATGGAAAAAAATCCACGGTGAAAATTCCGGTGGAAGACATTGGTCAGGGTCGCGCCCGCAACGTGTACCTGCAGCCAGGCGACATCATCTCGGTTCCAGAGCGCATTTTTTAGCCGCGCGGGGTTGGGGTATGGAACTGCAATCGCTTTCATCGTCTCGACCGCCACCGCCGGTGGAGATCGCGGTAGCGCGAAGGGTTGCTTTGGGGTTGCTCCTGGTGGCGGGGCTTGGAGCGCCGCTAGCGATCGGTGGAGCGCCGGTGGTGGTGCAGCTGGCGATCTCCACGCTCGGCTGCGCGGCCTTACTGGCGCAGCTCATCCATTTGCGAGCGGCGGGGCGGCGGATGGAATGGGTGCCCCTGCTGCTGCCCGGCTGCGTGGCGCTGGGGTGGACTGCCCTGCAGCTACTGCCGTGGCCCGCCGCGTTTGTTCACCTGGTTTCACCGCATGCCCACGCGCTGCGTAGCGAGGTTTCGGCCAGCGCCTGGATGCCGATCACGCTCGACGTGCCAGCGACGCTGCTCGAGCTCGTCAA
>JAHFDU010000006.1:0-21414 GCA_023248835.1 Myxococcales bacterium
GAGCGCGTAGCCATCGCACGGCCCGGTGACGTCACGCGCGATTTTGGCCGAGGTGGCATAGGCGTGGCCGCACAGCAGCGCGGTGATCGCTCCAGCATAGGCCCGTCCGGCGTCCGAGTCGTACGGCAGGCCGCGCGACATCAAGAGTGCGCCAAGATTGGCGTAGCCGAGGCCGAGTGGACGGAAAGCGTGCGAGTTGGAGGCAATGCGATCGCTTGGATACTTGGCGTTGTCGACGATGATCTCCTGCGCCAAGATGGTGATTTCAGTCGCTTTCTTGAAAGCGTCGACATCGATTTCGCCATCTTCGCGCTGGAATTTGCGCAAATTGAGCGATGCCAAATTGCAGGCGCTGTCGTCGAGAAACATGTATTCCGAACAGGGATTCGACGCATCGATGCGCGCGGTGTTCGACGAGGTGTGCCAAGAATTGACGGTGGTGTCGAATTGCAATCCTGGATCGCCGCATTGATGCGCCGCTTCGGCAATGGAGCGCCACAGCTCGCGCGCCCGATGGGTGTCGACGATCGCTCCGGTGAGCACGCTCTTGGTGTGCCAGGCGCGGTCGCGTACCACCGCTTCCATGAATTCGTCGGTGACGCGGACCGAGTTGTTGGAATTTTGGAAAAAAACCGATCCATAGGCTTCGCCGGTAAACGATCCGTCGTAGCCGGCATCAATCAGCGCCCACGCTTTTTTCTCTTCCGACGCTTTGCACTTGATGTAGTCGACCACGTCGGGATGGTCGATGTTGAGAATCACCATTTTGGCGGCGCGTCGGGTTTTGCCACCCGACTTGATCACGCCGGCAAAAGCGTCGAATCCCTTCATAAACGAAACCGGCCCCGAAGCGTCGCCGCCACCGTTGAGCTTTTCGCGCGACGAACGAATCGGCGACAAATTGGTGCCGGTGCCCGAGCCCCACTTGAACAGCATGCCTTCGGTCTTGGCCAGGGTGAGAATCGACTCCATGGTGTCTTCGACGGCGTTGATGAAGCAGGCTGAACATTGCGGATGCTGCTCGACGCCGACGTTGAACCACACCGGCGAGTTGAACGACATTTTCTGCTCGACCAGCAAGTGTCCGAGCTCGGCCGAAAACGCTTCGGCATCGAGGTCGGTGGCAAAATAGCCCTGCTTGACGCCCCAGCCGGTGATGGTGTCGACGACGCGCGAAATCAGCTGCCGCACCGAACGCTCGCGTGCGGGCGTGCCGACGGCGCCGCGAAAATATTTTTGAACGACGACGTTGGTCGCCATCTGCGACCAACCCGCCGGCACTTCGACATCCTTCTGCTCAAAGTAGACCTGCCCGCCCTCGCCGGTGATCGCAGCGGTGCGCAGCTCCCACTCGACTTGATCGAACGGATGAATTTCGGCGCGAGTAAAATAGCGCGCGATGGTCATTCCTTTGGCTGTATTCGGCACGTTTCGCTCCCCTCGGCGCCGCCTCGGCGCTGCGCCGGTGGTGAGGGGAAATTTATCCTTTTTTCCGTTGCGCGCATCCGCTTTTGCGATCATGGGTCCTCCCCATCGTTGATACGGTTTAGACAGGCCCAACCACATCCTACTGTTTTCGAGGCGATCAGAACTTACTCCAAGGCGTCCTTTGGTGTCAACAAAAAGACTTTTTATTTCGAGTACTTACCTGTTGAAAACTAAGTGGAAAAGCTGTGAATCCGCGTGAATTAGCTGTGGTCATCCAGCCGATTTCCCCCTGTTTTCCGTTAACTGGGGGACGTTCCCGTCCCCCCTCGTTGAGCAAAGCCCAACAAGTCTCCCCCTCCGCCGCGCGCTTCCCGCGCGAGTTAACAGATTTTCGAATCCATCTAAGACGTATGCTCCAGCTGTGACCTTTTTTTACCCTAAACGAGGTGACATTACATTGCAATACGCTTTCTCCAGGTTCTCGCCTAAGTTCGCACGATCACGGGAAACAAAGTTCTGGCGCAGTCCGATTTCCGGCGGCGTTGCGATCGCGGTTTTTTTGCTCTCCTGGTTCGATCGTGTTCGAATGCCAAAGCAATGATCGAGCTGCACGGGGTTTGGAAGTCTTATGATCGAAAAGTTGTACTGCGCGGCCTTTCGCTCACTGTCCAGGCCGGCGACGCGTTGGTTGTCAGCGGTCCATCGGGCGCCGGGAAGACGACGCTGATTCGCCTACTACTGGCGCTCGATTGTCCCGACCGCGGCTCGCTCTCCATCGCCGGCCGAAAACTCGACCGGCTGCGTCGCAACTCGATCCCGTATGTGCGGCGCAACATTGGAGCGGTGTTTCAAGACTTTCATCTCCTCGCCGAACGAACTGCACTCGACAACGCGGCGATGAGTCTAGAAGTGCTTGGCCTGTTGGGACGGGAGCGCACCACTCGCTCTCTGGAAGCGCTGGCGCTGGTTGGCATCGAGCACCTCGCCAAGCAGCGCGTCGCCGAACTGTGCTGCGGCGAGCAGCAGCGCGTGGCGATTGCGCGCGCTTTGGCGTCGCAGCCGGCCATCCTTCTGTGTGACGAGCCGACCGGAAGCGTCGATCCGGCGTGTGCCGAGAACTTGCTACATCTTTTTGATCGACTGAATCGTGAGCAGACGACCTTGGTCATCGCCACGCACAGTCCCGAGGTCGTGCGGTTTGCGCGCGCGGCTGGTTGGCGCACGGCTGAGCTGCGGCAAGGCGAGCTCCTCGAGGCAAGTGCGGCCTCGCTGGTTCCGCTGTTGCCGCTCGGAACTCCGTTTCGGGCCGCACGTCTCGACGAGGAAACCGAAGGGTTTTCTGACCGTAGCGACGCCGATGCAACAGACTTGATCCGACTGCCTGGCAGAGGGCGCACAGGATGAACGTTAGGCCGACAGCCGACAGCCCACAGCCAACAGTGGCGGATTCAGATCTCCGTTGCTGCTTCCGGTTTCCATCTGATCTCTGTCGCTTCCGATCTCTAACTGTCGGCTGTCAGCTGTTGGCTGTGAGCTTCTAAATGCCATTGCGGATCTTTTCGCTTGGTCATTTCCTGGCGCGTTCGCTGCGAGCGCGTCGCTCTTGGTCTGCTGAAGTCGTTCTCTGCGCCATGGTCGCGCTGGGGATTGTCCTCGGCGGCGCTGCCATACTCGGCGCCGACGCAGTGCGCCGGCTCAGCCACCAACTGACCGATGCGCCAATCACTCTTTATCTCAAAGAAAATGTTTCGCTGACGCAGGCGCGCAAATTGGCCGATGTCGTCAAACGCATGCCGGGCGTGGTGAGCGTCGACGTGCTGACGCCCCAGAAAGCGCGTGAACGGCTGCGTTACAGCCTGGGTTCGCGCTCGGCTCTCATCGACGGCGTTGAAGAGAGTCTGCTGCCGATGTCGATCGAAGTCGGCCTCGCTCCGGGCGTGGCGGAGGTGCTACGTCTGCATCCTTCGTTCGATCGTTTGCGTAGCGCGCCCGGCGTCCAGGAAATTGAATTTGGTGGCGGTCTTTACGAAGAGCTTTCGGCGCTGACCGCAGCCACCGATAAGGGTTGCGCCGCGGTGGCCGCGGTGGTGGTGCTGCTGCTGGGGTTGCTGCTGACCGCGCACGCCCGCCTTGCAGTCACCGACCGACAAGCCGAGATCGCGATCTATCGACTGGTAGGCGCTTCGCGCAGCTTTGTTGAGCTGCCTTTTTTGATCGCGTCGGCTTTGAGTTGCCTCTGTGCTGCGGCGCTGGGGCTCGGCCTCTTGTACGCTCTGTATGACACCGCTTGCCATCGACTCGAACCGCGACTGGCCCCGCTCTTGGTGCACAGTCCGCTCCATTTTTTTTCGCTGACTCAGATGGTGGCGCTGCTACTCGGTGCCATGGCGCTTGGCGCGGTGGCGTGCAAGACTGCATTTTGGCAATCGGAACGGGCATGGTAATCGTTCACGGGGTATGCAATGCTCAACGTTTTCAGTTCTCGACGAGAAACACGCTGAGCGTTGTTGATCGCCATCCGAAACTCGCGCGGTTAGCGCGCGGCGGGGGGGAGGCTCGGCGGGCTTTGCCCGACGAGGGGGTTCGGCCCGAGCCGGCGCGAATGCGCCGAGCGCGAGGGCGAACGGAACGTCCCCCTGAGAATGGTTATCGGGCATGAATTCTTGCGGCGCGCTGCTCTTGGTGACGATGGCCCAGACGACCATGCCAGCGTCGCCGGCGGCAGTGATTGTTTCGGCACCCACTCGATTTGATCTGCTCGATCGAGCCGATCTCGACCGGCGATCAGATAGCCTTCAGCGCTCGCTCGACGAGCGACATCAGGCCTTGCGGGCGCGGCTGCGCACACTGTACCGGTTGTCGCGTCATGGCGCGTTTTCGCTGTGGCAGCACGCGGGTTCCGGTCAAGATCTTGCCATGAGCTCGCGGTTGTTCAGAAATCTGGTCGCACGCGACCTAGAAGAGATCGAAGTTTTGCAAAAAGAGGCACGAGATCTCGACCGTGAGGCGGCGCGCACGGTTGCAGTGGATGCCAAGACCGGCGTGGTGGCTCTTGCGCTGGCGCCTCCGGTGGTGGGCGAATTGATTGCACACTTTGGTCGTTTCGAAGAGAGCGGACTGACACTGTTTCGCCCTTTTGTGCTGCTGCGCAGCGATGTCGGCGAGCCGGTGCTGGCGTCGGGCGCGGGGGAAGTGATTTGGGTTGGGTTGGTGCCTCAAGTAGGTCCGAGTGTAGTGATTGATCACGACGCTGGGGTGCAGTCGCTGGTCGGTCCGCTCAGTTTTCTGCGCGCCAAGCTTCATCAGCACGTTACCCGCGCGACCATGCTCGGGGTTGCCAAGGCTCCTACGTTGCTTTTCGAAGTCGTCGCCGCGGGGCTCCCGATCGATCCGCAAAAACTGCAAACGGTGACGACTTTGAAATAGAGTCTTTCGCATGCGAGCGGGAACGATTGGACTGCGCCATGTCGCGATCAATGTTGCCGACGTGGCCAAAGCGGAGGCGTTTTACGTCGGCAAGCTCGGTTTTGCGATCGAGTGGCGACCCGACGCCGACAGTTTGTATTTGCGACTCGGCGACGACAACTTGGCGCTGCACCGCTACGTCGCGCCGGCGGGCGACGATGGCAGCGATGCCGATGCCTTTGCTTGCTCGCGTGGCCAGCGGCTCGGGCATATCGGCCTGGTGGTCAAGCGGCCCGAGGACGTCGATGCTTGGGCCGCAGAGCTCAGGCTCAAGGGCGTGAAATTTCTCGCCGAGCCGCGCAGTCACCGCGACGGCGCGCGCAGTTTTTACGTTGCCGATCCGGATGGAAATTCGGTGCAAATTCTTTATCACCCGCCGATTTCTGACTGTAAAAAGGCGCAATAACTCAACACCGCCTTAATCTGCGTTATGATGGAACCGGCCATGCCCAGAGCGAAAAAAAAACTCACGCTGCGATTGCCCGAAAGAAAGCCGATGGCGCGCGCCGAGAGAATCCCGCTCTACATGAGGCCAGTCGACGAGCAGTTGAGCGAAGCGGCGATTGCGCTGCTGCTCGACAGCGCCGACACGCTGTCCGAAGGTAGGCAGGATGGCGCCGGGCGATTTTTTGGCTCGACTATGTTGACGCTCGATGTGGCGACGCTTTCCGCGCGACTGCGCCACGCGCTCGATGTCGACGAGATCGCTCGACTGATGCAATCCGACCGCCGCGTGCAAAAGCGAATGCGCGCGCTAGCGGAGAGTGACGCAACGCTGCGCGCTGGATTCTCGGTGCGGATGGGGGTGGGCGATCTCCAGCTGCGCGTCGATGGAACGAAAATTCTCGTCGACATCGACGTCGAGGGCGCGCAAAAAGCGCGGCGTGCCTAGATGTACTCGACGCGGCATGTGGCGGAGCTGCTCGGACTACAAGAGAGCCGACTGCGCTATTGGGCGCAGACCGGATTTGTCGGACCTAGTGAGCGCGATGGCCAGGGCGGCACCTACACGTTTCAAGATCTGATCGCGGTCAGAACTGCCAAAGAATTGGTCGACAAAGGTTTCAGCTTGCAGCGGGTGCGCAAGATGCTCGAAGCGCTCAAGCAGAAGTTGCCGGGTGTGCCGCGACCGCTCAGCGAGCTGCGCATTGTGTCCGACGGGGACGAGCTGGTGGTGACGACAGTTGGCGAGAGCTTTGAGCCACTGTCGGGCCAGCTGGTGATGGATTTTTCGGCCGAGTCGATCGATTGCCCTGCGGCTGACATCAAGCCGATCGCAGCGACACAAAATAATTTTCAGACCGGGCTCGAATGGTTTCTGCACGGGCTTGCACTCGAGAGCGACCAACAAGCGGCGGCGGCGATCGAGAGTTATCAACGCGCGCTCGCGCTCGATCCGACGCTTGGTTGCGCCCACACCAATCTTGGCAACTTGGCCTTTGCCCGGCGCGAATTTGCCGAAGCGGAGACTCATTACCAACGGGCGCTGACGGTCGATCCGGACCAGCCGGAGGCGCGTTTCAACCTTGGCAATCTGTACGACGAGCGGGATGAACACGAGCGGGCGATTGCCGAGTGGTATCGCGTGCTCGCCATCGCGCCCGATTTCATCGACGCGCACTACAATCTGGCGCTCGGGCTGCTACGCCAGGGGGCACTCAAAAGCGCGCGCCAACATTTGGAAGATTATCTCCGCAGCGATCAAGGTGGCCATTTCGCGGAGCTCGCCAAACGGCTGTTACAAACGATGGCGACGTAACATGCCACTGTACGAATACCAATGCGACTGCGGCGCCACACTCGAGATTCTCGAGTCGGTCGGCGCCACCAGACGGGTTTGCGGTGAAGCCTGCACCAAAAAAAACGGCGATCCGCAATGCGGGCTCGGCGCCCTCGAGCGGCAGTTTTCATCCTCGCAAATTCGCGGCGATGGCCACGCGGCGACCGAGCCAAGTTTCGATCCCTGTCGACGTTCGGGGCGTCCGGTCGGGTGCGACTAGCGATCGAGGCCAGCCACTTCATCCAAGTAGGGCAATCGCATCTTAAATCCGCTCGTCCTGAGCCTCCTGAGCTTGCCGAAGGGCGAAGGATGTGTGTTGGCGCCCTTCGACTTCGCTGCGCTTCGCTCAGGGTGAGCGGTTTTGATGCGTACGCCCTTGCTTCATCCAAGCTGTTACCTTGTGCCAAAATTTCCCTACTGCTAAAGTAACTGTCCGTGAGGAGCACACGAACAAGGCTTGGGATAGGGCTTGTGTTGATTTTCTCCCTCGTAGTCTCGCAGCTGTCGTCTAACTTGACGCCCGCGGAGGAGCCTTGCGCAGAGGTAATGCTTGAGCTCGGCGGCGAGACTGAACTGAGCGCAGACGATCTCGATGAAAGCGACTTTAACGAGGACGCTTTGCCAGCGCTGGCCGACCGACGTTCACTGGAGCCGCCCAGTGGCGGCGATCGGTTTTCGATGTCGCACACCGGACCCAGCTCCGGACAATTGAAGCGCTTGTTTCGCCCGCCACGCCTGTTGTCCTAGCTCCGCGGTCGGAATCATTTTCTACATCGCTTGGTCGCGCTGGAGGCACGGATGGGCAGCCGTATTGTATGCCGGCTATTGCCGTTGTTGTTGCTGCTGTTGGAAGGCATTGCCGCTGCAGCAGAACCTAGGTTAACCCTCAGCCTGGAAGACGCGATTGCGCGTGCGGAGACGCAAAGCCCGCTAATTCGGCGCGCGGATCGCAACCAAGAGGTGGTGGCAGCACTGCGAACCGGCGCGGCGCTGGTTTTGCCATCCAATCCGACCGCGGCGGTCGCCCTCGGTGATCGGCGAGACAAGAGCAGCAGCGTGCCTTTGTCACAAGGACTCGAATGGGGAGTGCGGGTCGAACAGGCGGTTGAAATTGCCGGTCAGCGTTCGACACGACTCGCGGAGGTGGCCCAAGCGATGGCTGCTGCCAAAGCACGCGCACAGTTGGCTCGGATCGAGACGCGTGCGCGCGTGCGTGCGGCCTACTTTGGCGTGCTGATCGCTGAGGCACAGGCCAAATCGGCGCGGCATCGCGAGGAGCTGGCAGAGCAGGTGCTCGCTTCGGCGCGGGCACGAGTGCAAGCCGGAGCCGCGGCCGTTGTCGAGACCAATTTGGCGGTCGCGGAAGTGGGACGGGCGCAGCACGAGCGGATCGAAGCTGACCTGGGAGTGGGCGACGCTCGGCGAGGCTTGTCTCGTCTGCTCGGACTGCCCGATGCGGCGATCATTCAACTGGCGAGCCCGCTGGCTTTGCCGCCGCTGCCGGTGACGCCACTGCCAGAACTGGTGGCGGCCGCTCAGTCGCGGCGCCAAGAGGTGCAGATGCTCGAGGCAAACAAATCTCAGCTCGACGCCATGCTGGTCCGGCTGCGACGCGAAGTGGTGCCGAGTCCCACCCTATTTGTCGAAGTCCAGCAGCAACAGCCTGGGCAGCTGTATGTCGGTAGCGGCCTTGGACTTTCGCTGCCGCTGTGGCGACGCAACCAGGGCGAGATCGCAGTGACACGAGCGGAGCGGCGACGCATCGAAGAGGAACAGTCACTGCTTGAGCAGGAGATTGCCCTCGAAGTATCCGCGCTCTATCGATCTACGTTCGCCCGTCACCAACAGGCGACGCTTTGGAAGAGCGAGATTGTACCCGCGATCGAGAGCAACCTTGATCTGGTTGGGCAAGGGTGGCGGGCGGGAAAATTTGATCTGTTTCGCGTCGTCCAAGTAGCGCGCGAGGCCGCCGAAGCGCAGCGCAAGCAGCTCGAAGCGTTGGGATCGCTTTGGCAGT
This sequence comes from Myxococcales bacterium, assembly GCA_023248835.1. Taxonomy (GTDB): domain Bacteria; phylum Myxococcota_A; class Polyangia; order Palsa-1104; family Palsa-1104; genus JAHFDU01. Next base: position 8,691 of record JAHFDU010000006.1, read on the forward strand.
CGGTGATTGAGCTCGACCGAGCGGTGGGGAGACCATGAAAACACGTCAATTTCGTTTGGGCAGCTTGCTTCTGGGAGCGGTGTTGGTGATTGCTGGCAGCGCGGCCACGGTGCAGTGGCTGCGCTCGCGAAAGGCCGGCGCACTCGAAAAGCAGAGTGCAAGCGCGGGCGCGCCGATTGCGCTGGCTCGAGAAGCGGCGCAGCGAAATCACATCGTCACCGAGAAAGTGAAAAAAACGCGGCTAGCAGCTGATTTGCAAATTGTCGGCTCGGTCTCGTACGATCAGAACCACTACGCTGTCGTCGGTCCGTTGGTGCCGGGGCGGGTGAGCAGCCTGCGTGTCGGCGTCGGCGATCTGGTCCGGCCCGGGCAGACGCTGGCCGAAGTCGAAAGTGCAGAAGTTGGACAGGCGCAGGCGACTTTTCTTTCGGCGATCGCTCGTGCTGGCGCCGCCGAAGCCAATGTTCATCGTGAGCGCGATCTGGCTTCGCAGCGGATCTCTTCGGCGCGCGACCGCGAAGTCGCCGAGGCGCAAGCCACCTCGGAATCGGCCGAGGTCAAAGCGGCGGTCGAGCGACTCAGAGCGCTAGGCCTGAGCGGCGCCGACATTGAATCGCTCAGGCGTGGCCATGGCGCCGGTGGTCGTTTGCTTTTGCGCGCGCCAATTCGTGGCACCGTGGTGTCGCGCTCGATCACGCTCGGGCAGGCAGTCGAACGCGCCACCGACGCGTTTCGGATCATCGATCTCACCCATCTCTGGGTGTTGCTCGACCTCTACGAAAGAGATCTCGGGCGTGTACATGCGGGGCAAGCGGCAGAACTTCGCACCGAAGCGCATCCGGGGGAAACGTTTCGCGCTCGCGTCGCCTATGTGACGCCGCTGATTGACGAAAAGACCCGCACCGCGAACGTGCGCATCGAATTCGACAATGCCGCCGGAAAGTTGCGGCCCGGTCAATTTGTCACCGCGCGGTTGGTCGGCGATTCCAAACATGTATCGGCGGAAACCTTGGCGGTGGCGCGCAGCGCGGTGCAGACAGTGGACGGCAAGAGCGCGGTGTTTGTCAGTGGGCCGAGTGGTTTTGAGCGACGACTGGTGGAAATTGGTCTTTCCAGTGGCGATTGGGTTGAGGTGCGATCGGGACTATCGGAGGGTGAAGAGGTGGCCACCGACGGCGCGTTTCTGCTCAAAAGTGAGCTTTTGAGATGAGTGTGCTCGAACAAATCGTAGATGTTTCGGTACGCCGACGAGCGGTGGTGCTGGTGTTGTGGGTCCTGATCGCCGTCGCCGCCGCGCTGGCACTCAAACGTCTTTCGGTGGATGCAGTGCCCGACGTCACCAATACCCAGGTGGCGATTCTGACCAGCGCGCCCGGGTTGTCTCCGGTCGAAGTGGAGCAGTACCTTACCTATCCGATCGAGACCGCGATGAACGGACTGCCCGGAGTGGTCGAGATTCGCTCGGTGAGTCGCACTGCGGTTTCGGCGGTGACGGTGGTGTTTGACGACGACACCACTGTTTGGTTTGCGCGCCAACTGGTGGCCGAACGGCTCAAGCTTGCCGAGGCCGATATTCCGGCAGGCTATGGCAGACCCGAGCTGGCGCCGGTCTCGACCGGGCTCGGCGAGATCTACGAATTCTATCTCGTCTCCAAGCAGCATTCGGCGATGGAGTTGCGCACGTTGCTCGATTGGGTGGTCGCCTACAAGCTGCGATCGGTAGCCGGGGTGATCGAGGTCAACGCGATGGGTGGCGAAGCCAAACAGTATCAAGTGGTCCTCGATCCCCAGCGGATGGTGGCGCACCGCTTGACGCTGCGCCAGATTCACGAAGTGCTCGAGCGCAACAATGCAGCGCTCGGGGGCGGCTACATCGAAAAAAATGGGGAAGCCTATGTGATTCGTAGCGACGCTCAGTTCAAAGGCATCGAGGACATCGGCAATACCGTGGTGGCGACCGACAGCGACGGCACGCCAGTGCTGCTCAAACAGGTCGCGCGGGTGCAACTCGGCGCGGCGCTGCGTTTTGGTGTGGTGACCAAACACGGCGAGGGTGAGATCGCTGCCGGCACGGTGATGATGCTGATCGGCGCCAACTCACGCGAAGTGGTGGCGGGCGTCAAACATCGTTTGCAGGAAATTCAAAAAGAACTTCCCGCTGGAGTCGAGATTCGCACCTATTACGATCGCGCCGAGTTTATCGATCGCATGCTCGAGACGGTGGCGGTCAATCTCATTGAAGGGGCGGCCCTGGTGGTGTTGGTGCTGTTTCTGACCCTCGGTAGTTTTCGCGGATCGCTGATCGCAGCGCTGGCGATTCCGATGGCGATGGGGATTGCGGTGCTTGGCATGGTGCGTTTGAAAGTGACTGGAAATTTGATGTCGCTTGGCGCCATCGATTTCGGCCTGCTGGTCGACGGTGCCATCGTTATGCTCGAGGTGGCGCTCACGGCGCTGGCGGTGGCGCGTCCGCGCGAGCGCAGAGAAATCGCCGCCGAAGTTTGCAAGGCGATGCGGCGTGCGGCCAGGCCGGTCACCTTTGCGCTACTGATTATCTTGCTCGTCTATCTGCCGTTGATGGCGCTTGAAGGGGTCGAGGGTCGCATGTTCAGACCGATGGCGATCACCGTCGCACTGGCGCTTGCCGGCGCGCTTGCTTTTTCGCTCACCGCATTTCCTGCATTGGCCGCGTTTGTTCTCGCCGTGCCGTCGCAGGCGCATGACAGCCAAGCTGGACTATTTGCGCGGTTGCGGAGGCAGTACGCTCGTTTGCTGCGGGCTGCGTTGGCGCGTCCTCGCCTGGCCGGTGCGGTCGCGCTGGTGGCGTTGGCGATTGCAGTGGTTGCTGGTGCGACACTGGGGGCCGAGTTTGTCCCGCGGCTGGACGAGGGCGAGCTCAGCCTCGACATCAAGCGATTGCCCTCGATTTCGATCAGCGAAGCGCAGCGTCTCGGTGTCCAGGTCGAAGAGGTGCTCAGCCGTTTTCCTGAGGTGCTCTCGGTGGTCACGCGCACCGGTCGCGCCGAGGTTGCCACCGATCCGGTGGGCCCAGATGAGACCGAAGTGATGGTCAAGTTGCGCCCTAAAGAGCAATGGACGAGCGCGCACGATCTCGACGAACTCGGCGAAAAGATAAAAGTGGCGGTCGAAAGCGCGGTGCCGGCAACCTTCGTCGCAGTCTCTCAGCCGATCGAAGATCGAGTCAATCAGCTGCTAGCGGGTTCGCGTGCCGATGTGGTGATCAAGGTGTTTGGCAGCGATCTGTCGGTGCTCAAAACCACCGCTGACAAGATTGGTCGCATCGTCGGCGCGATTCCGGGACGCGGCGATTTGAGAGTCCAGCGTGTGCTGGGGCTGCCGCTGCTAGAAGTCAAACCCGATCGTCAGCGCTTGGCACGCTACGGCGTGGCTGCCGAAGCGGTGCTCGAAGTGGTGCAAGCCTCTCGGGTGGGCTGGAATGCAGGACGCATTTTTGAAGGCTCGCGTCGGTTCGATCTCAATCTTTTGTTGCCGCCGGCGAATCTCATGCCTGAATCCTTTGGTGACTTGCCGGTGGGTACGCCGAGCGGGCAGCTCATCCCACTCGGCTCGGTTGCGACCATCACCGAGACCGAAGGCCCGGCGGTGATCAATCGCGAATCGCTCGAGCGTCGGGTCTTGGTCGAGGTCAATGTACGGGGCCGTGATCTGGTCTCTTACGTGAGCGAAGCACAGCGCGCGGTGGCCGAGCTCAAGCTGCCCGAGGGTGTGCATCTTGAGTGGGGGGGGCAATTTGAGAACTTTGAGCGTGCCAGCGCGCGCCTGGTGCTGGTGGTGCCGATGGCGCTGGCAGTGATTTTTGCCATGCTGTTTTTGATGTTCGGCAATTTGCGCTACGCCATCGCGGTATTTGCCGGTGCACCGTTTGCACTGGTCGGTGGCGTCTGGTCGCTGGTGCTGCGCGGGCTGCCCTTTTCGATTCCAGCGGCGGTGGGATTCATTGCGGTGGCGGGGGTTTCGGTGCTCAACGGCGTGGTGATGGCCAGCGAAGTCAGGCGCCGCGTCGAGCAATCAAACGAGCGCACCGACTCCCTCATCGACGGGGCGGTGGCGGTGCTGCGCCCGGTGATCACCACCGCGCTGTGCGCCATGATTGGTTTCTTGCCGATGGCGCTTTCTACCCGCGCTGGCGCAGAGGTGCAGCGTCCACTGGCCACGGTAGTCATCGGTGGCATTTTCTCTTCTACCGCACTGTCGCTGGTGGTGCTGCCGCTGCTGCTGCACTATCTGGTGGGCGATCAGCCGTTTCGCCGCAAGACCAAAACAACCGCCGCCACCGACCAAGACGTTGGCGGTACTCGATAGCAGCCGCCGACTAGTTTTCTAGCGGCGTGCGCGGAACCAGCAGCACCAGCACCAGACTTGGCCAACTGGCGACAAACGCCAGCATGAAAAAACGCGGATGACCGAGCCAGCCGTTGAGGTGGCCAGAAATTGCGCCGGAGAGAGTGCTGGTCAGGGCAACAATGGCAGTCGCGAAAGCAAAGTGAGCAGAAGAAAAGGCGCGTCGGCAGCGCTGCATGAGAAAACTTGTCATCGTCGAGGCGCCGATTCCCGCGGCGAACTGTTCGATGCTGACGATTCCGACTACGCCGCAAAAGCCGGGACGCACCAGCGCCATCAAAACGTAGAGTGGGATGGCGAGATTTTGAAAATAGGTGATTGGTACCAAGCATCTCTCGAGCCCGTGCCGTGCGACGAGGGCGCCGCCGAGCATCGAGCCGGTGATAAACACCCCGATGCTGATGCCGCCGACCAACCCGCGATGCGCGGTGTCGATGCCGATATCACGCAGAAGAGGCTTGGACATGGCGAACATCATGATGTCGCCGAGTCGGTAAAACAGCATGAAACTCACCACCAAAATGGCCTGTGGCTGGCTGAAAAAAGAGCGATAGGCGGCGAAGAATTCCGACTCTCGATCGCGATCGACGGAGTCGACTTCGGGGGCGGTTTCTTCAACCTGCGGGACCACCAGTGTATTGCCGGCGGCAACCACCAACATGAGAAGACCGGCGGCACCGAATCCAAGCGTCCACGACGTGCGTCCAGCCAAGTAGACCAGCGCGCCGGAACCAACCAGCATGGCCAGCCGGAAAGCCGCTACCTGGATGCCGAGATAGAGCGCGCGTGCCTGTTTGTCGAGCGCGAAAATGTAAAAGCCGTCGCAGGCGATGTCGTGGGTAGCGTGCAGAATCGCCAGGCCACCAAGACAGACCCAAAATAATTTCAAACTGTGTAGGCCCGAGATCGCGGCGACGACCAACATGCCGACGCCGAGCACCGCTTGCATCACCAGCATCCAGGTTCGTTTGCTGCCGAAGAGGTCGACCACCGGACTCCAAAGAAACTTGGCTGTCACGGCAAGATGAAGCCAAGAGGTGTAGCCAATTTGCGCAATCGGCGCGCCGATGGCGGTGAGGTACTCGGTGCCCATTTGGTGCAAGAAGCTCCAAGGCAGGCCCTGACCAAAATAGGTCGATGCGGTCCATCCAGTGATTTTCAGACTGGCGCGCTTGCTCATGCGCTGGCAGCGCGATCGAATTTGCGCTCGATGAGCTCAATCTTGTAACCATCTGGATCTTGTACGAAAGCGATGACGGTGGTGCCGTGTTTCATCGGGCCGGGTTCGCGCGTGATTTTTCCACCTGCAGCGCGAATGCGTTCGCAGGCGGAGTAGGCATCGTCGACGGCGAGGGCAATGTGGCCAAAAGCGGTGCCGATTTCGTAGGTTGTCACGCCCCAATTGTAGGTGAGTTCAATTTCTGCATGCCCAGGATTTTGGCCATAGCCAAGGAAAGCGAGGGTAAATTTGCCATCGGGAAAGTTTTTGCGCTCGCGCAGCTTCATGCCGAGGACATCGCGATAAAACGCGATGCTGCGCTCGAGATCGCCGACCCGCAGCATGGTGTGAACGAGGTGCATGGCCGTCAGTATACACAGGGGTTCGAAACAGGATAAAATAACCACGTGGGTTTGCGCATACTGATCGTTGAGGACGACAAGCACGTCCGCCACATTTTTGAGCAGCTCTTGACCCAGGACCCCGCCCTGGCCGCGCGCGATCCGAAAGTGGTCACCGCTCACGATGGCAAAGCCGGAGTGGAGGCGCTTGAGACCGGCGCGTTCGACTTGGTGGTGACCGATCTGCTGATGCCGCGCATGGACGGGTTTCAGTTCTGTAAAGAGCTGCGGCGGCACAAATATGGAAAAACCGTGCCGCTGATTGTTACTTCGGCGGTGCACAAATCGCGCGTTATCATTGATCAACTGCGGGTCGACTTTGGTGCACTGTTTTTTTCCAAGCCGTTTCAGATTCGCGATTTGATGGAGCTGATTCGCAAGCTGGTGGGCGAAAAGTCGCCGGCGACGACGCCCGATCTGCCGACCCCTCCTAAGGCAAGTGGCAAGGGCGGGCGGCGCAAGAGCGAGAAGGGGGCGGTGGTCGATTTTCCACCGCCGCCAGACCCGGCCAAAGCGCGCCAGGGCGATCTCAAAGAGATTCCAGTAGCGCGACTCTTTTTTGAATTGCTCGACGAGCGCGCCACCGGAAATCTGGTATTGCAGCGGGCCAAGGTGCAAAAAGAGGTCAACTTGGTGCACGGCACGCCAGTCAGCGTGCAGTCCAATCTGCGCTCCGAGTCGCTCGGCAATTTTCTGGTCGCGCGTAAGGTCCTCGACGACAAGCAGCATGCGGAGGCGCTAGAAAAGTCGCAGGCGGAAAAGCGACGCTTGGGCGGAGTGCTGGTCGAGCTCGGCCATCTTTCTGAAGAGGAGTTGCTGCGTCAGCTGGCGGCGCAGCTGCAGCTAAAAATCACCAATGTGCTGAGGTGGCAAGCTGGGAATTTTGTTTTCACGCCGGGGCCACCTACCAGTGAAGCGGTGACCCACGCCAGCGATCCGGCGCGTTTGGTGTTCACCGGCTTGCAAAAAAGTGCGCTCGCCGAAGAGATTGTCGACGGGCTGAACAGCCGAAGTGGACTGGTGCAGCCGACCGAGCGGCTGGAACGCTACCGCGATTCATTTGTCGCAGTCTTCGGTCAAGCGCTGCTTGGTCAGCTTCCGGTCGCACTCGAATCGCTGCTGCAGAGCGACGAAGCGACGCTGGTAGCACTTGATGCCGCGCTCTTAAGTGGTGTAGTGGTTTTGGGTTCAGCCGCCGCGCTTTCGGCCGAGCCGTCGCGCGTTCAGGCGGCGCCGGCGACGCTCGATCTTTTTGAAGAGCTGTTTCAAGAGGGCGCCTCGGCCAAAGGTCGCGTCGACGCGGGCGCCCATCCGGACGATCTGCATCTCGGTGCGGGCCAAGAGAAAAAACCGATCGATGCTGCTTCGGAGGCGTTGCGTAAAGAAATTCTCAACCAGTACCTCTCGCTCGACGGCAAGAATTATTATGAGCTGCTCGGCGTCGCGCCAGGCAGTGACACTGCAGCGATCAGCGCCGCGTATGGTCAACTGCAGCAAAAGTTCGCGCTCGAGCGATTTGCCGAGGCCGATCTCGGATCGACCTATGCCCATCTCGAGACCATTCACCACCTGCTCGAGACCGCATACAAGACGCTCGAGAACGTGGCCACGCGAGCGGCGTACGACCAGACGCTGCAGGGGCCGCGCGACTCCGGCCTGGTCGATGCCGAGCTCTTGGCCAAGGCTACGGTGGAGCTACTCGAGCGTGGCGACGTCAGTGCTGCGCGCCAGAAGATCGAAGCCGCGGTGCAGGCGGCCCCCGACGAAGCCGACTACCACGCGCTGCTCGGCTGGACGATTTTTCTCGACGAAGGTGGCCAGTCTGCCGATCCAGAAGAACGGCAGCGCGCCGCGCGCACCGCGTGGATCTACATCGACCAGGCGTTTGAAATCAGCTTTGAGCACCCACACGCGCACGAATATTCGGGACGCATGGCGCTGGCGATCGGCAATCAAGAGACTGCGCTTGATCATTTTGAAAAAGCGCTGACCGATCATCCGCTGGGAACGTTCGCGTTTACCACGGTATGCGAATTGCTCACCCGGGCGCGCGATTTTGATCGGCTCGAAAAAGTGTACCGCAACTTGCTCGCGCGTATCCCCTCCGGCGAGGCAGCGGTGACACTGTGGTCCAAGCTTGGCGAACTGTACCGCGATCAGATACATGACCCGAAGGCAGCGCAAAACGCGTTCGAGCAGGCGATCAAATTGGCGCCGGACGACAGCAAGCTGCGCAACCAACTTGCACGCCTGCTTTCGAGCGCACCAAAAGTTGGACTCGAAGCTGCGCAGGCGCTATTCGATGCGTGGCGCACCGATCGCAAAGCGATGCATCTTGGCGAGCAGCTGTTTGACCTGCACGTTTCCAAGCAAAATTGGGACGTCGCCTGGCTGGTGGCAAGCGCGCTGGCAGCGCGCGGCTCACACCACACTGAAGCGAACGCTTTTTTTCGCCGTTTCAAACCGCATTTTTTGCAGCGTGCCAAAGAGCACATCACGCCAGAATTGTTTTCGACGTTGCGCCATCCCGACGATCACGACGGACTGTGTCGATTGCTCGAGCGGACCTATCAAGCGCTGCCAGAGTTGTATCGACCAGCCGATTTCGGATTGGCGAACGACGCCCAGCCGGTGACGCTCGACGATGCCGCGCCGTTTGCGCGTGTGCTGCGTTATGTCGAGATGATGTTGTGGTTAGGTCCTGTCGATGTTTACACGTTGCCGCACGGGCAAAGCATCAGTGTGTTGCCGCTCCATCCGCAAGCACTGCTGGTCAGTGCCGAACTGCTCGCGGTCACTGATCGCGTTGCGCTCGGCCATCGCCTGGGTCGGGCCTGTAGTTATCTGCTGTCTGGACGCGCGCTGGCCGGCCAGCTCCCTCACGCCAAAGCCAAAGCGGCGCTGCTCGCGGCGCTGTCGCTGGCGCTGCCGAAGTTGCGCATCGAAGACAGTGACGGAAAGATTCGATCCTTACGCGATACGCTGCAGGGGCAAAGTTCAAGCTTCGCTCACGAGGTGGCGCCGCTGGTCGAGCCCCTACTCAAGAGCGGCTCGCTCAACGTCTCGAAATTTGCGCGCGCGCTGGTGCGTACCGCCGACCGCATCGGGTTTCTGCTTTGCGGCGATCTGACGGTGGCGTGTGAACTGACTCGCTCGCTGTCGCTTCCCGGCAGCGACGATGAGCTCTGCGATTTTGCATTGAGTGAGGTTTGTCAGCGCGCGCGCGAAACCATGGGATTATCGATCGCCGTATAAAATCGGTACCGTTCATGCTCCCCCTGTCCGTGCATCCTGAGCGAAGCGCAGCGTCCTTCGCCCTTCGGCAAGCTCAGGAGGCTCAGGATGAGCGGCCATAAGTCCCCCCCGATTATGCTGAGCTTGTTGAAGCACAGGCTCAGGGCGAGCGGAATGTGGGTGCGTGAACGCTTACTAAAATCATAGAGTTCTCCCCCACCTATCGATTTCAGTTGCGCACCTCTTGCAGGTCCAGCCACCCCAAATCATTTGGCGGAAATTCGTCGGGATGCGGACTGAGGGTAGTGCCAGTCCACACTTCGGACACGCCGTCGGTGGATTTAGATTTATTCCCCATTGTGTGCGACGCTGAGTCCCCTTTACCAATACCACTACCCCCCATACACCAGCCCCAGCGAGCAAGATCAACACCGCGACTGCAATCACGTCCCAAGCTGATTTGGTCATCGTTTGTCAGGCTCGACTTGGGCGGACGCGCGCCACGTTTCTTTGATCGTTGTCGTCACCATGGTGACCAGCAGGGCGTAAAGGGTTTCGCCCTCGGCCGCCGTCGCCGCCGCCGGGTCGCCAAAGTAGGCGCTATTGGCGCCCATCTCGACAAAGCGCTGTTTGCCCGAGTGCATCTCTTTGACCAGATCGATCGGCAAGGGAGAAAGCGCAGCGCGCGCCGCGTTGTCCACAAGTTTTGGCCGCGCTGCCAAAACCAGCGAGGTTTCGTAGCGGCCGGCGTGGCACTCGCCGCGCTTGAATTCTTCGCTCAGCGTGCGCGCCCAGCGCTTTTCGGTCTGATCGGGAAATGCAAGTAAGTGGCCAGAGCGCTGCTGCGTCAGTTCGCAGGCGCGCCGCAGCGATTCAATGTGCGCAGGCTCGAGATGATTGTTTACCAGACAGACGCGCAAGAATCCCTGGGAGATCAAAGCACCGGCGATCTCAGCGACCAAACGGGTCGCCGTTTCGCCGCTCACAGAAATCGTGCCAGCAAACTCTGATGCGTAATCGGTTTTGGCATACGAAATTGTCGGCGCTACCAGCACCGTTTCTCCCGCTGCTTCGAGCGCGACGGCGGCGCGCACGCACAGCTCCTCGGAAATGATGCTATCGGTAGATAGCGGCAAGTGCGGGCCGTGCGCCTCGGTCGAACCGATGGGCAGCAGCACCAGCGCATTTTGCGCACGCGCTTCGGCGGCTTGGGTCCAGTTGAGTTCCCCGAGGTATTTCACTTACTTGCCTTGCGCAACTCGCGGCGTAGGATTTTGCCGCGATCGCTGCGCGGCAGCTCAGCGACAAATTCGATTCGGCGTGGCGCTTTGTAGTGGGCAAGCTTCTGTCTTACCTGCGCGATCATTTCCTCGGCCAGCTTCGCCGTGCCGGCGCCGCTTTTTAGCACCACGAAAGCGAGCGGCTTGGTAAGCCCGTCGCCTTCGTCATAGCCAACCACCGCCGCCTCGAGTACGCGCGGATCGATGAGCAAACAGGACTCAACTTCAAGCGGAGAGACAAAGATGCCGCCGACTTTGAGCATGTCGTCGGCGCGACCGGCGTAGTAGTAGTGGCCGTTCTCTTCTTTTCGAAACAGATCACTCGACACCACCCAATCGCCGCGCAAGACGCTCTTGGATTTCTCGTGGGCTTGAAAGTAGCCGATCGCTGCCGAATCACCTTTAACCCACAATGTGCCGATCTCTCCGCTGTCGGCTTCGCTACCGTCGCTGCGCACGATGCGAGCCTCATAGCCCGGGACAACGCGTCCGAGCGAACCGGGCACCACGTCGTCGAGGCGATTCGAAATATAAACATGAAATAATTCCGCCGATCCAATGCCGTCCAAGATTTCGACGCCATATTTGGACTTGAAGCGCTGATAGAGCTCGACCGGCAGCGCTTCGCCGGCGGAAGTGCAAACCCGCAGCGAAGCGAGTTGCGCGATTGAATCCGGATTGGTTTCGGCGTGCTGCACCATTTTGTTGATCATGGTTGGCACGCAGGTGAGCACTGTCCCGCGATGACGCGCGCACAACTCACCGATGCGTTCAGGGGTTGCCCGATCGGCGAACAGTACGGCTGTTGCGCCGACGGCGAAAGGAAAGAGAAGATTGTTGCCAGTGGCGTAGCCAAAGAAAAGTTTGGGCACGCTCAGCGTCACGTCGTCCGCCCGGGTGCCGAGTATTTGCTTGGCGTAGCACTCGGTGTTGTAAGGAAAGTCGTGATGCAAATGGATGGCGCCGAGCGGTTTTCCGGTCGAGCCCGAGGTAAATAGCCAGACCGCTGGATCGTCTTTCGACGTCGGGTAGTTTTGCTCGAGCGGAGTTTCGTTTAACACCGAATTTTCCCAAGTGTCGATCGTGCCGCCGCGGCAGCGGATCACCGCGCGCAAGAGTTTTGCGTTTCTGATGGCAGGTGCAATGCGGTCGGCAAGTGGTGCTTCGATCACCAAAGCGCGGGCGCGAGTGTAGTCGAGATAATAATCGTAGTCTGGATCGGGCAACTCAGGATTGACCATCGTGACCACGGCGCCGAGTCTGATCACGCCGAAGAATGTCGCGACGAATTCGACGCTGTCGAAAAGCGCGAGCAGCACGCGATCTTCGGGGCCGATGCCGCGTGCCGCCAGCGCCGACGCGACTTGGCCCGAAAGCTTGGCGATATCGCGATAGCTGTAGCGTCCGCAGTCGTCGATGACGGCGACATGATCGCCGCGCCCCTCTTTGATTCGGTCGTCGAGAAAGTAATCGACCATATTAAAATAGTTTGGAAAAGTTGGATTCATTTTTGGATCCATCGTGGCGCTACCAGACGGCGCCGTCCAGTATCGTCGAGGCGCACATCGGGTTCGTCGAGCGCCAAGCGATCCCACAGTTTGCAGGTGACCGCTTTGTGACGCTGATCAAGCGCTTCGCAATAGTTGGTAAATTCGCAACGCCGGATTTCGTCGCCCTGGCCCGATTCCATTTTGGCAAACCAATCTGGGTCGGCGAGCGTCTGGCGTGCCGAGGCGACGATGTCGGCCTCGCCGCTTTGTAAAATCGCTTCGGCTTGGTCGAAACTGTAAATCCCGCCGGCAGCGACCACTGGGGTTTGCAAACCGGCAGTACGGACGGCGCGGCGAATGGATGTAGCGATCGGGATGTTGCGGCCAAAGGGCCCGCGCTCGTCGGAGATTCGCGTTGGCATACACTCGTAGCCGCTTGGTCCGGTGTAGGGATAGGCCGCTTCGCCCACTTTGGGTTGGGCCGCATCGTCGAATTTTCCACCTTTGGAGACCGAAATAAAATCGACTCCAGCTTGGGCAAAGGCGCGGGCGAAATAGAGCGCATCGTCGACCGCACTGCCGCCTGCGATCACTTCGTCACCCAAAAAGCGCAAGCCCAGCACATTTTTAGGCATGCGCGATCGCACTTCCGCGATCACCTCGAGCGGCAGTCGTACGCGATGGTCGCGACTGCCGCCATAGCCATCCTGACGCGTG
>JAHFDU010000006.1:21424-26220 GCA_023248835.1 Myxococcales bacterium
AAAGAAAAGACGCCATGGTGTAGGCGTGCGCATAGTGCAACTCGACTCCGTCGAAACCAGCTTTGCCGGCGCGTTCAGCGGCGTCGGCGAAAAGTCGAGGCAAAGTGCTTGGCAATTCGGCAATGTGAGCAAGCTCGACGTCGGTAACGCGTTCGCGATAGCCGCGTTCGAGTGATTCGACGTCGCGGGGCGAAAGTACTTCGGGCAGTCGTTCTTGATCGAGCGCGGCCAACGCGGAACGCACGTCACTTTCCGGTGCGCTCAGAAAACGGTCCTCGTCGTAAATTCGTGCCAGCGCTTGGCGGTGGGTCTCGCCGATCATCAAGTAGCGACCGAAAAATTTCTCGCGCTCGGGTCGCCGTCTGATTGCCAAGAAATCGATGCACTGCAAAAAAATCAGGGTTTGGCCGCCGCTCGAGCGTTTGACGGTTTCAGTAAGACGCGAAAGGCCAGCGATGAAACGATCGTGACCGATGCGTAACAGCGGCCCCGACGGTACGTCGCGAATACCAGTGGCTTCGATCACCAACACGCCTGGGCGGCCTTCGGCGAAACGGGCGTACCAGTCGAGCACGTCGCGGGTGACTTCGCCGTCTTCGGTGGCGCGCCAAGGAACCATCGCCGGCACCCAAGTGCGGGTGCGAGCAGGTAGGTCGCCGATCTTGATCGGCGAAAACCAGCGCCCCTGACGCGCTTCCGCCACCGACGGCCAACGCACGTCCGGAATCGCGTGCTTGATCCGTTCAGGCGGCGCCCACATCGATCATCATCAGGGCAATCGTACCCCCGCTCATCCTCAGCGAAGCGCAGCGTAGTCGAAGGGTCATACAGGGCGTACGCATCTTCATTTTCGTTTCTACGAATCGACCGGGCTCGAATCCGGATCTCCGTTGAGCCCGAGTCCGAGCCCAGGGCCGCAGGCCCGGAGTCCGAGCCCGGCTTTTCAGATCGGGCTCGGGCTGGCACGCGGGCTCGGGCTCGAGGGGAGATGGGATTTTGATGCGTACGCCCTGAAGGGTCATAGCGCCAGGTTGACCTCTTGTGAAAATGCGATGCCGATCTTTTCGGTGGGCGGAAAATGCAAACCACAAGTTCTCATCGTCGGCTTGATGTCATCGAGAAACTGCTGCATGACCGCGCCCGAGTCGCGCGTCTTGAGCCCGACTTCGACCGCGTAGCGATTGCCGTCGGTGCCGGGGCGGCCGAATGAGAGCAGCGCAACATGGAGCCACTTGTCGAACAGTTGCTGCAATTCGGGACGACGTTTGGCATCGCTGCAGAGCTCGAGCAACACCGCCTCGCCAAAACTCTCGTGGCCCTCTTCCTCCTCGAGAATCTTGGTGACAATGTTGCGGTAAGGAACGTAGGAACAATTGACGTACTCGCGCAAGTGCACTTCGCCGGCCCGATCGTACAGGAACTGCACCATGGCGATTTCGGCCCACGACTCGGGATAGGGCACGCGCGACAATCGATCCGCCACCGCTTGGGCGACGTCGCCGCCGACCACATCGGAGTAGAGTCGCGCCACTTCGGCAAAATGCTCGAGCTCCTCCTCTAGATCTTCGGCTATGGAAAGCTTGAAGCCGAGCGTCGGCACGAATTTCAGCGCGTGGCCCAAAATGTTGGCCGCCTGCAATTCGCGATAGGCCTGACTCTCGAGCAGCTGCTTGACCATAGCGCGATAGGCGTCATCCATTTCGGCGGTGTTGTGCACTTCGCGCGCGCCACTCTGGTGACTGGCTGCGGCCCTGGCTTCGATCGCTGCGCGCTCGGTCACCGAGCGCATGATCAACCGATCGACCGGCTTGCCGCCGATGAGGTGCTGCTCGACAATCTCCTTGGCGTCTTCCACCGTCGGCACGCGATACCAAATCTGCTCGGGATAGACCACCACTGCAGGGCCGCGCGAACACTGGTCGAGGCAGCCGGCCGCGTTGGCGCGAATTTTTCCCTTGAGGCCGCGCTCGGAAAGTTCACGTTTGAAGGTCTCGCGAATCGCCTCGGAGCCCTTGTCGGCGCAGCAGCCCTTGGGATTGCCCGGGTCGCGCTGATTGGTGCAAACGAACACGTGGCGCTCGAAGTGGGGCATCAAATCCTCCGAGAGCGAAATAGCACTCCTTGCCTCCGAATGGAAGCCTCCCGTTGCCACGTCGAATCTGAGTCAGCATGAAGCCATCGCGCAATTCGACGCTGACGGCCGATCTGCACGCCACGCTCTGGCAGGATTTGCAGACCATGTTCGCCTCAGGATTTGCAGACCATGTTCGCCTGTGGGATACCCACACTGTCGCAGCTTGGCCTACCCTCTGCCCGGCCAAGCGCCTGTTGGGCCTGCCCTGTCCAGGTTGCGGGATGGGGCGCGCGCTGGCGTATGCTGCAGCCGGAGAATTTTCGGCGTCGTTCAAACCGCATCCCGGTCTGTTTCCGCTGCTTGGCGGCACTGCGACTTGGGCCTTTGCCCCGTCGCTGTGGCGCCGCGCTCTGATGCAACCACGCGCCGCTCGCATGGTACCGTTTTTAGCCCTTTTATTGCTGATCGCCTGGTGGGTGAAAAATCTATATTTTTTGTAATTAAAATTGCTAAATTATTATTCGAATAGTTCGATAGTATGACATAGCCTTGTTAATTAGGAGGTTAGATGTCCAGTATCTATACGACCAGTACCGACACAACATTCGATTTGAATGTTTCCTTGCAAAAACGGTGGCAAGAACCTTATTTGAAGGCGGTGCAAAACTGGATAAGTCAGGTTCAGCGGCTGCAGACGGTAGAGCCAGTAAGTTCGAACTCTAAGCTCGGCCTGGATACCAATGTTGCCAACACCTCCACCACCAACGCTTCGGCGGCGGAGATCAACACTGCGACCACCTCCTACACCAGTAACACGCTTTCCTTTTCCACTGGGACCAGTAAGGCGACGCTCAAAGGCGCGTTCGATGCTAACTACACGTCGATCACGCTCAAGTTCGTCGGTGCTCAGACCATCAGTGGCACCGCCGCGGCGGTCCGCTTCCAGGTTCTCGATCAGCTGAGTAACGTGATTGGCGACCATTCGGTGAGCATCGCGACTGGCGACTCCGTCAGCCTGCCCGAAGTAGGGCTCACCGTTTCTTTTTCGGCCGGCACTACAGTCAACAACGAGACGGCGACTACGGCGACCAGTCAGACGACTAAAACGGACGTTGATCCGACCACGGTGTTCAACGCCTCGGATGCCAACTTGCGTCCACGTTTTGAAAACAACGCGCAGGTCACCGCCGGAAAATTTACGGTCAATGATTATGACATCACGGTCAACGCCAATGACACCATCAACGCCGTGCTCAATCGCATCACCACCACTGTCCCAAATGTGAAGGCGACGTTCTACGCTGACGTCGTCACGCTCTCAACCGTGGATGCTTCGAACCGTGTGATCAGCCTGATTGGAGACACCTCGGGATTTCTTTCTGCGGTCAAGCTTTCCACTGGAGGCAGCGCCATCGGAACGGTGGCGGATGATCGCCAGGTACTGAACACCACGACCGAGTTCGCCGGCGTTCGCAAGGGCAGTTTTTTGGTCAACAACGTGTCGATCGCGGTTGCCCCGAAGGTTGACACCATGCAATCGGTGCTGACGCGAATCAACAATTCCGGCGCCGGCGTGCAAGCCAGCTACGATTACGCCACCGACAAGGTGACGTTTACTTCGACCTCGGGAGATCCGATCTCTCTGAGCGGAGACAAGACTGGATTCTTGAGCGCGATCAAAGTGACCAATGACGACGCGTTTGCGCCGCCGGAGGACCACCGCGTCGAATCGCCGCGCGGCAAGATGGGGCCAGAAGAGTACGTTGCCTTGGCCTACGACGAACGCGATCGACAGCTCTTGTTGATGTGGTCGGCGACCAATGCGGCATCATCGGCCGCGAAAACTTGGGATCGGCCGGGCACGCAACATCAGGCAGATGTGCTTGGTCTGGGATGGCAGGGTCGCGCGACGAAGACGATCTTGACAGATTGGGATCAGGAGCCTGCAGGGGGCTGGGCGCAGAAGCTGCCCGATGATTGGCAGTCGCTGTATCGGCTAAAATAAGTAGCCGAGCCGCTGGTCGACGATCACTTTTCGTAACCGTTCACGCTCCGCTCGCCCTGAGCCTGTCGAAGGGCAGACTTCGATTGTATCGCCCTTCGACTTCACTGCGCTCCGCTCAGGGTGCACGGTCTGGGGGACGTGAACGCTTACCACTTTTCAACTACAGATGCGACGCCTCAAGCTTGATTGTCGTGGTGATCTTTTTTCTGCCTTGCCACTGCAAGTTTTGGCGGGCGACCTGATAGCCACCGAGGCGCAATTCGATCTGCAGCGGGCCGTCAGAAGACAAATCGGTGAGGTGCAAAGGAGTGGTGCCGCGCACGCGTCCATTGACGATCGCTTCCGCTCCGGTGGGAATTGAGTTTATATCGAGCGCTCCGCCGGCCCGCGCGAGCGTGGCTTGGATGCGTAGTCTGTCGACGCCCTTGGCAACTGAAAACTCGGTTTCCCAGTCGGCGAAACCAGGCAAAGACAGTTTGACGCGGTGGTGGCTGCCGGACACCACGGTTGCGATCTCGAGCGGCGTCACCTGGCCGAGCGGTTTCTCGTCGAGGAATGCATGGGATCCTGGTGGAGTGGACACAATCGACAGAGCGACATGGCGGCGCGGCCAAACCAGTGCGCCGAAGGCGATTGCGACACCGCCCAGCGCCAATACCAACCACAGCGCCGGGCGTGAACGACCGGGCGCTCCAACCGGTGGCGCCACCTCTTCAG
>JAHFDU010000258.1 GCA_023248835.1 Myxococcales bacterium
ACAGCACCAGCGCCAGAAGCGGCGCACCGATCGCCACATCGATCGCGACGACCGAAAACGAGACATGATGCCCCGGGTGAAGATCGAGCGCGCCGTCGAAGCGGACATCAAGAAACCGCCCAATCACACATTGCACGCCGAGACTCACCAACACCAGCACCAGGCCCATGCCATCGCTCAAGTGCTCGAATGGGTTCGACAGCTGGCGCCACAGCGGCGTTCTCTTCTCTAGCGCTGCCAGTAGCTCTTCGGCCTCTTCGGGTTGAATTTTCTTCTGCGCCAACAGATCGAGAACTTTTTCTTTCGGCGTCATAGTCCAAGCTCCTTCAATCTCTTGGCTCCCTGCTTGGCGCTCAGCTGTCCTTTGGCGATGGCGTCGAGGATTTCGTGCCGCTTGCGATCGCCGCCGTCATGGCGAACTTTGAGTCGGGCGATGATGGCGTCGAGCTGATTGCGAATCGTCGGGTAGCTGAGCCCGCGCAAGGCGGCCATCTCTTTGAGGCTGCCCGAGTGCTTGACAAACTCGACCACAAATTCGAGTTCGTCGGGCGGCAACTGTAAGAGCGGCGGCACTTCGAACTGACCATCGAGCTGCATCTGACAAGACGCACAGGACAGCCGCGTCACCTTCAACTCGGACGAACAGGCCGGACAATTTGAAACCAATCGCGCCATCGGTTGCCTCGCTTCGAAAGCAAATCTACACTCGATCTTAACAATGTCAACACAAAACTAAATAATATTTATATTTTACTACGTTTTATTTATGTAGGTAATTGGGCCAGCGACGCCAACGATCCGTAGATCGCGAGAATTAGGGCGACAAGCGGCTCCCGATGGCGAGGCGCCTAGGACTGAGGCCGAGGGAGTGTACGCGTCGGTACATGACCGAGGCCGACGAACGACGGCAACGAAGCCAGCGGGACCGATCGTCGCCCGGGACTAACGTTTCATTGCGGCGGCGCGCTTCTTGGCCAGCGACGCGGCTTCGAGCGCTTCGCCGGCTTTGGCCTTCTCTTCGAGCTGAATCGCCTGCGACAGGAATTCGACGTTCTTGTCGTCCTTCATCCGAGTAAACACCAGCAGCCCTTCGGAGGAGGCGAAACCGGTCGGCGAATTGATGGCGAAGGTGCCCTCGATGTCATACTGTTTGCCGATGGTGAGCGCCGGCGGCTTCTGCTTGGGCATCAAATAGTCAACCACCATCAGCGCCTTTTCCTTCTTGGTGTCGGCCTTGTCACCGACGAAGAAATGCGGCTGATCGCAAAGCTTGCAGGTGTGGCCCTTCGGACAGACCGGGCATTGATAAATTTCCAGTAGCGTCGCCCTGACCTTGACCTCTTTGGTCAAATTCGCCGCTTTCTGCTTGCGCAGCCCATACACCGTCGGCACGCCGTCGGGATATTTCAGCGGAATGTCGGGCGGAGTAAACGCTGGCGGCGACGGCAAATCAACTTTGATCGGCGGCAGCTGGGTGTTGTCGTTCTGGGCCGCCATCACGGCGCCGGACGAATTGTCGTTACAGGCGATGGTGAGTGCAAACGTCGTCAGTACGAGCGCTTTCATCATGGCAAACTGGTAGCACAGCCATCCCATCTCTGCCAAGCGCTTTGCGTCGGGAAAAATCGATGAAATATTCAGCGCTGTTTCTGGTTTTTGTGTTGGGTTGTGTTCATCAGCTGCCCAACCTCGGCAGCCATGTCTATTCCGTCTCGGGCGCGATCGATCTAAAACTCAACTCGACGCCGGATGTCTACGTCGGTACGTTTCAGTAAACAACATTCTATAATCAGACAATCAATCATCCTTGCCGGCCGTCGACAGGGAGCGCATTTCCTGCCACCGGTAACCCCGTCGCTGCAAAATTTGCGCGATTCTGACTCGAATATCGTCCCTCGGCCCGGCACGACATCTGCAGAGTACAGGTGAACGTGGCACCGGAGGCGATATGCGAAGGCTACTTATAGCCGTGGTTTGGTGGCCCTTTTTTCTAGGCGCCGCGCGCGCAGAAGAGAACGGAAAACCGATCTATCAAGAGCACTGCGCCAAGTGTCACGGCAGCCGTGGCGATGGCAAGGGACCGGTGGGGCGTGCGCTCGATCCGAAGCCGACCGATTTCACCTATGCGAAAGCCGATGATGCGGCTTGGTTCAAAGTCACCAAGTTTGGCACCAAGGCGGCGGGAAAATCGGACGGGATGGAGGGCTATGGAAAGCTCCTCACCGACGATCAAATTCGCGCTGTGCTGACGTACTGCAAGACTTTCAAACGTTGAAAACAAAGGAGCGAGCGATGGCGCCTAGATGGCTGACAACGATTTCCACTCTACTTTGCCTGCTGGTGTGTACCGCCGAGACGTGGTCGATGCCCAATTTCGGGCGGCGCGAGAATGTGCCCTGCGCCGCCTGCCACACTCAGGTGCCGCGGCTAAATCGCTTCGGCTACGAGTATCGTCGCGCCGGCTTTCGAATGCCGGAGAATATTGGAAAGGAGGACAAGCCGTTCAATTTCGGCGAGCTTTTCGCCGCGCGAGTTCAAACCAGCGTCGATTACAGCCACAGCGACAACAATGGCCAGTCGGCCGACAGCTTCGGATTCAACTTTCGCGAGTTCACTATGTATCCGCTCAGCGGGTCGTGGGGGAAATATTTCTCGTCGCTGACTGAGCTGTCGCTGCTGCCCGAAGACTTTTTCGAGGTCGAAAACGCCTACGTGCGGGCCAATCTCGGCAAGCCGGATCATTTTGGCCATCTCCGCTTTGGCATCTTTCATCCCTTCGAGGGCTATGGCGCCTCGGATCGTCCGCTCGGAATTTCGCGCCCGCTGTTTCAGCGCACGGCGGCCAATTTCAACCAGTCGACTTTTTTCACCCCGTGGGGATTCGATCAGATGGGACTCGAGGGCGGATATACCTACAAGGGATTTTCCGCCAGCGTTACGGTGTTTAACGGCACGTTTGTCAAAGACGATGACGGTACGCTCAAGGGATTTCCGGCGCAGGGCGGTGCGCTGTTCAAAACGGCTACCGCGCCATCGTTAAACTATAAAGATTTTCAACTGTTCTTAAACCAGATGATCGGCGAGCGGGCTGGGCTTTCGGCATTCTACTATCACGGCACTCTTGACCTTGCCAAAGACCTTTCGATGCCGCTCGGCGCTGGCAATCTGTGGCGCAACCGCTTCGACCGTTTTTCGCTCTATGCCTACGGTCAGGTGTGGAAGCATCTCGCACTTCAGGCCGGAGGGCAGCTCGGCATCGATCACTATTTCGACGCTGCGGAGGGTTCGACCAACAAGACGTTTCTTTCCGGCGGCGCATTTGGCGAAGTGCTGGTTCCGATCATTCCCGGTCTCACCGCCGGGGCGCGGTATGACTATTGCGATCCGGCGAGCAACAAAGATGGCAACGAGATCCATGCGGCGACGGCAGTCATCAATTGGACCCATTCCACGGGGCTACAGCTCATCGGCGAGTACAGTTTCGTTGACACCGCGCTCGGCGCCGGCAAGAGCGATCGGCAAAATCATTCGCTTCAGCTGCGGATGATCTTTATTATGTGAGGCATGGAAACTCGGCGCAGTTTTCTCTCCCGCATTGCGATGTGGACCAGTCTGGCGGTCAGCTACGGCGCGGCGGCTGCGTTCACGGGTCGCTTTCTGTTTCCGTCGAAGCCAACCAAGCGCACCCGCTCGATCTACGTTGGAAGATTCAGCGAACTGAAAGAGGGGGAAAGCAAACTGGTGACCGATTTGCGCGGCGTGCCGGTTCAGGTGGTACGCCAAGGCTCCGCGCTGCGGGCGCTGTCGACGGTGTGTCCTCATCTTGGCTGCCGGGTGCGCTGGGAAGCGGAAAAACAGCGCTTTTTCTGCCCTTGCCATAACGGAGTTTTTAATCGCGAGGGCGAGGTGGTGTCAGGGCCGCCGCCGCGCGGGCTCGATCGCTATGAGGTAGAAGTTGTCGCCGGCAATGTTTATCTGCGCATGCCGGAGCCCTCTGCCGCGTGATGGCTTGGTTGAAAGCACGAATTCCGGTCGATTTCGATCGACTGCGCGATCTGACCAATGAGCCGGTGCCCGGTCATCTCAAGCGTTGGTGGTTCGCGCTCGGTGGAATTCCGGCTTACCTCTTTTTGGTCCAAATCGCCACCGGCGTTTTGCTGATGTTGTATTATGTTCCTGAGCCTGGTCGCGCCTACGACAGTGTACGGCACATCTCGAGCGAAGTTGGTTTTGGCTGGTGGTTGCGCAGTCTACACAAGTGGTCGGCGAGCGGAATGATCGTCGCAGTTTGCTTGCACACCCTGCGAGTGTTTTTCACCGGCGCCTACCGCAAACCTCGTGAACTAACCTGGGTGATTGGTTGCTGCCTGTTTTTTGCCACCCTGATGGCGGGGTTGTCCGGCTACTCGTTGGTCTATGAGCAGCTCTCCTACTGGGGGGCGACCGTCACTTCCAATCTTGCCGGCGCATTGCCGTGGATCGGCGGCTTCTTGGCGCGCCTGATTCGCGGCGGCGAAGAGGTGGGCGCGGCCACTCTGACCCGATTTTTTGTGGTGCACGTGGCGATCGTGCCGGCGGTGATCATGCTGCTGGTGGCGCTGCACATTGTGCTGGTGCGAGTGCACGGAATGACCGAGCTAAAATTCAAAAACGCCACCTCGGAACCGCGCTTTTTTCCATTCATCCCAGATCACCTGCTAACCGAGTTGGCGATCGCGTTGATATTGATGATTGTGCTCAATGTACTCACCGTGCTGGCACCGGCCGGTCTTGGTGAGCGCGCCAATCCACAAGTGACGCCAGAGCACATTCGCCCCGAGTGGTACTTCTACTTTGCCTTTCGCTGGCTGAAACTGACCTCGCTCAAGGTTGGAGTGCTGGGCACCGGCGCCGCCGCATTGCTGATGGTGCTGTGGCCGGCGGTGGATGTTGGCCTCAAGCGACTGTCGCCGCGCCGCGAACTTTCGATTGCTTTTGGTGTTGCCGCTGTGCTGGTAGTCGTGGTCTTCACGATTTGGGAGGCGCTGGTCTGATGCTCACTGCAGAGGCAAAGCGATGGTTGGTGGCGGGGCTCGGGCTGCTTTTTCTGGCCTCTTTGATCGTGGTCGCTTACCGCGAAATCAACACCGAGCGGCGTCCTGACCAGCGCCCTCACCCAGTGGTTGCCGCCGATTCCAAAGAGTGCGTTGCATGTCATGCCAAGATCTCACCGGTGATTGTGCAGCAGTGGGCGGATTCAAAACATGCCGAGCGCGGCATCGGTTGCGTTACTTGTCACAGTGCTGCGCCGAGTGACAGCGACGGATTCGAACACCACGGGGTTCGCATTGCCACCATTGTCAGTCCCAAAGACTGCTCGAACTGCCATGCCAAAGAGTTCAAAGAGCAGCAGGGATCAAG
Organism: Myxococcales bacterium; assembly: GCA_023248835.1. Lineage (GTDB taxonomy): Bacteria > Myxococcota_A > Polyangia > Palsa-1104 > Palsa-1104 > JAHFDU01. The sequence goes on from JAHFDU010000258.1 coordinate 5,401, forward strand.
ACACGCGGAGGCGGCCTCGTTCATCGGATCGCAAGACAATTTCCTCGGCGAGATTGTCGAGGGCGGACCGACGGTGACGGTGGGCTGCCAGGGCTGTCACGGCTCGACCGTCAAGGTGCTTGCGGGCGGGCGACTCGACCCGACCACCTGGCCAAACGGTGGAATGGGTCGCATCAATCCCGACGGTTCAAAAGGGTCTTGCGCTGCCTGCCATTATCGACACGATTTTTCACTGGCACTGGCGCGTGGGCCCGAGTCGTGCGGCAAGTGTCACATGGGGCCCGATCACCCACAGATCGAGGTCTACAACGAATCCAAGCACGGCGTGCGTTTTGCCGAGCAGCGCGCGCAAATGAATTTAAGCGCCGAGTCCTGGGTGGTCGGTCGCGATTACCACGCCGCTCCGACCTGCGCCACCTGTCACATGTCGGCGACACCGACGCAACCGGTCACGCACGATCCTGGATCT
>JAHFDU010000259.1 GCA_023248835.1 Myxococcales bacterium
TGCTGAGCATTCGCCCGAAGGTATAGCCTACGGGACAAAAAAAAGATTGCGCCCCGATCCCGTCGCCGGGATCCACTTCGAACTTGGAGTCCTTCGGCGCACCACCACCCGGGCACACAGGACAACATTCCCGAATCGTGGCACCTTGAGTAATTCTGAATTGATACCACTGTGGACAAGCGTCACCACTGCCAGGACAGACGCACTCTGGATCGAGCGCACCACAGCCACTCTTGCACGTCGGATCCTCGGCGCAGAGAGGATCCATACAACCAGCGTGGCCGTCACAGTTTCGATCCAAGGTCAGCTTGGTGCAGTCCTCCGAGTCGGGCGCAATCGCACCCAGACAGGCGCCCCAGGTCGAAAACTCACCGCTGGCGACACACGATTGCGTGCCACCTTTACAGGCTCCAACGTCTCGGGTGTTGGGATCCAGATTTTTCGGATAGCAGGATCGCGTTTGACTGCTTGAGCAGGGGCAACCATCGAGATCGGGTGCGTCAGCGGCGCAGGGCGCGCCCGAAACGCCACCGTCGTTTCCGGAACCACTGCCCGCCGGAAAACCAGGGGTCTTCACGCTATTTCCCTTTCCGATCTTGCCATCGTCGCAGGCAACAAAACCCAAAGTCGCGACGATCACCCAGGTTCGCGTTTTGGCCACATATGTTGACCGTGTAAACTTACTCTCCCGCCTTGACGGTCGATAGTATAAATTGGCTGCCTTTTGCACGCGAAGGGAAAGTATCACAGTCGTGAACCTGGGAGGAAGAGCTCATTTTGGCGGGATCGGATCGATCGAGAGATGTGTAATCCCCGACTTTGACACCGCGAGGGAGTGCGGCGGTGTTAAGATCCTTGGTCCGGAGAACTAAAGCAGTTCGAGGCGCCGTTTTCCACCACCGGCGGCGGCCGCGGCTGGCTTCGGCTTGGTCGGATCGACAAAAATCGTCGACGGGGCGCCCTCAGGAATGCCGTGCGCGTGGCGCCAATATTTTTCATATTCGCGGATGCGTTTGTAGTCGAACGCGATCATCAGTTCGCGCAAACCGAGCAGCTCGACGGCGTTGAAATTGTGCGAAATCACCGCGGTAATTTTCGTCGCATCGCCGAGATCGAGAATGTATTTTTCCAAATCGCCGTCGTACTGCTCTTCAATACGATCGCGATAGACGGCGAACCATTCCGAGCCCGGATAGGGCGTGGCGAAAAACGGTTTGACCACAATGCCGAGTGTCTTCCACGCCTCCATGTTTTGGTAGAGCGATGCAAAATCTTCGATCGGAAAGCCGATGATCTGATTGGGAATCGGCCGAATCCCGACCGAAAGCGTGTTGAAAAAGCTGCGCATGTTGGTTTCGGGCGTCGCGCCCTTGCCCACCGTTTTCATCACGTGCGGCGAAAAACTTTCGTAGCCGTAGACCAAGTGCGAGCAGCCGGCCTGGCGCATGGTTTTCAAAATCTCAGGATTCGACAGCGTCGCGTGGCTGGTGCCCGACCAGTGCACACCGCGGCACTGCTCTGAATGCTCGACGCCATCGCGGATGCAAGTCGGCTGCAAGCCCGCCTCGAGCCACAGTCGACAGATCTCTTTCATCCAGGTGCGCCCGGAATACTTGTCCATCGTCATCAAGTTCTCGTCGAGAAAACCGATGAAATCGATGGCGTACTTGTCAAACATGTGTTTGACAAGCCGCACCACATATTCTGGACTGTGGTAGCGAATGTCGCGGGTGTAGGTGCCGGGCTTGTCGAATTCGACCGTGGTCTTGCCATCTTTTTCGACGTAGCGCATGTCGCCAGCGATGCCGAGGTGGTAGCAGTAGCGACAAATCAGTGAGCAGCCGTAACTCATGTTGACGTCGAGGCGGCGCCTGGCCAGCATGCCCTCTTCGGAAAACAGTACCTGGCTATTTTTGAAGTAGACCTCTTCGAGCGGAAACAGATCCCAGGCCGGATAGGGCAAGTTGTCGAGGTCGTGAATCAGGCCGCGCGGCGCGCCAAACAGCAATTTCCCCTCGGGACCGCGCGAAATCGTGCCGTCGATTTTTGAAAAATTGCGCGCGCCGGCGTCGAGCATCGCCAACATTTCCGGGAAGGTGACGAACGCTTCGCCAATCACGCCGACGTCGACTTCGGGCATGAACTCCATCATCTCCGACGGCAGCGAAGTCAGCACGCCACCGCCGAGTACAATGGTGGCCTTGGGCGCATAGGCGCGCGCGTCTTTGACGATCGCCTTGATCGCGCCGTACGCGGTGGTGATGCCGCCGAGTGCGACCACATCCCAGTCGTCGGCAAGCAGCACCTGCTTGAGCACTTCCGGCCCTTTGCGCCAGGCGTTCTGATCGTAGATTTGGACCAGATGGCCCTTGTTCATAACGATCGAGGCCAGCAGCGCGATGCCGTATGGCACATGCCGCGGCACGTCCTCCTGCCTGACCACTGGATTGATAAAAAGTACTTTTGCCATCAGCTCCTCGTTCCTTGTACATACTTGTCGAGCGGCAAAAAGGTGATGTTGTCGCCGAAAAGGATTCCGCCTTCGGTGCAATTGTACGTCTTACAGCTGGCGTCGCCCACCATTTCCATAAAACAGTTGCGGTACCACATGTAGGCCGGGTCGGTATAAAACCAGGCCTCGAGGTGGGGATTGAACACTCGCATAAAGATGCTGTCGAGCGCCTCTTCGCCCACCAGATCGACCGCATCGCGATAGTATTGTGTCGAGCGATAGGGCGTGTCGCCGTAGTAGGAAAAATCGATGCCGGTGAGCGCCACGTGTTTTTTTCCCAGCACCGCGTCTGCCATCATCCAGCAGGCCGATCCGACATTGCCACCGGCGTTCATGCACGGCATGCGATTGAGCGCTTGCAATTTGGCGGTGACGCTGTCGGGTGCATTCGGATCGTCGTACATCGGATTCCACCAGAAAATTTCCATCCCGGTTTCGATCACGCGATCAACCACCGCTTCGGAGGCTGACGTCGCCAGCGCGATCCGCATTTTCTTGCCGTGCTGGTTGAGCAGCTCAATCATCTGGAGATTGCTGCGCAGCTCGTCGGCAAACGCCGGATCCATGTCTTGGCGCGAAAAATAGTCGTCTTTGGCGATGTCTTCCGGCACAAGTTTAGGATCACCAAACCAGCGCACGATGCGCTTGGCGTGCGGGTCGAGCGAGACCACCAAATCGGGAATCAGCTGATTGCGCAGGCAGTAGGACATCGCGCTCTCGGTCGCAATCAGGGTGCCCTGATAGCGCAGTTCACGCAGCCGTTCGGCGACTCTGCGGCGATGCAGACTAGGGCCGGCGCCGACCACGATGCAGTGATCGCCTTTGTCGGAAAACTGGCCGCGCAACGCCCGCAAACTCTTGCCGCGCCCGAGCAGCGGCTGGTTGCGCAGCGCATTCTGATAGCCAAGTTCGCCAATCCGCGCCTGGGTCAGCGCCGGCATGTTGGCAACTAGTTTTTGGCCGAGCTCTCCTGGGCCCTCTTTCATCCGCTGCAACCGTTCACAGGGGGACGTTCCGTTCGCCCTCGCTCTCGGCGCATTCGCGCCGGCTCGGTCCGAACCCCCTCCCGCAGCAAAGCTGCGTGAGCCTTCCCCCCGCCGCGGTTCGCCCTCGCACTCGGGCGTTGCCCGGCTCGGGCCGAACCCCGCGCGAGTTTCGGATGGCGATCAACAACGCTCAGCGCGTTTCTCGTCGAGAACTGAAAAACTTGACCCGTCAACATTCTATGTACACCCCGTGAACGGTTACCATCCGCTCTCCCGCCGCGTGCGTCCTACTTCTTAGTGATCGTTACCGACTCAGGTGTTGGTTCTGACGGCGAAGATTCGTTTTCTTCACCCCAAACCACTTTGTGCTTGGAGACGAAAGCGATCGACCCGCCTAGGCGCTTCATCGCTTCCTGTTCAAAGCGAGTCTCCAAACTGGCCGCCTCTTCGGTCACATCGACGGTCCGTTTGGGGGTGAAATTTCCACGCAGTACGTCACTCATAAGGCACACTCCATCAACAAAAATCCCTCAATTAGGTTAACATATCGACCGCTTAAAGTCGATATTGTCCGTTTTTCGCGCCAGGGCGTACGCATCAAAATACCATCTCCCCTCGAGCCCGAGCCCGCGTGCCAGCCCGAGCCCGATCTGAAAAGCCGGGCTCGGACTCCGGGCCTGCGGCCCTGGGCTCGGACTCGGGCTCGACGGAGATCGGTCTTCAAACCTGAGCGGTTCGCAGAAGCGAAAATTAAGATGCGTTTGCCCTGTTTTTCGCGCCGTGCAAAACCGGTAAAAAGTAGTAGTATTTGCGCCATGGATCCACGGCTCGGACCGGTGACGATTACCATCAGCGGCACTGCGGCGCAGCATTTGGCGCGGCTGATGGAGGCCACCGCCACTACGGACGGGGGAGCCCTGGTAATGCGAGCGCTCGGGCTGCTCGATCTGGCGCTCAAAGCCAAACGCGAGGGGAAAAAATTCGGCTTTTATGATCCAGCAGGCGATCGGATGAGTGAAGTGGCGTTTTGAATCTCTGATCTACAGCTCAGTACTCCCGCGACAGCTTTCCGATCAGGTCGATGCAGAGCTGTTGGCTTTTTGAATCCGAAACCAGCTGTTGCGCGCGACGTAGTTTCGGCTCGGCAAAGCGGCCTAGCTTGTGCACCAGTGGCGCCTGATCGCCGTTTTTGAATACCGAGGCCGAATTCGGTCTCTTTGTTCTGGCCGATGGCGATCGGCACCGGGGCGACTTGGCGCGACGGCGCCAAGATGTCGGTCGGCGCCGCCGTCTCAAAATTGCTCGGAGTTACACCCGCCACCTCGCTGCCCTCTTTTCCCAGCGATTGCGCCAGCACAAACAAGCAAAAGTTCGCAATTAGTGGCACAATAGAAAGCGGTAGCTGCACGCGCGGCTAGGAGCACCATGTCCCTGCGCATTGACCAGGATCACCGCCGCTTTCGCGAAATAGTGCGCGGCAAGATCAAGCAGAACCTGCGCAAGTACATTTCGCAGGGCGAGATGCTGGGCAAAAAGGGCAAAGAGACGGTCTCGATTCCGCTGCCGCAGATCGACATTCCGCATTTTCGTTTTGGCTCAAAACAGCAGGGCGGCGTCGGCCAGGGCGAGGGCGATCCGGGCGATTCACTTGGCCAGGGTGAGCAGCAGCCGGGCGAAGGCAAAGCCGGCGATCAGGGCGGCGAGCATCTTTTAGAAGTAGACATTTCGATGGAGGAGCTGGCGGCGATTTTGGGCGAGGAGTTGCAGCTGCCGCGCATCGAACCCAAAGGCAAAGAGCGCATCGTCGCCAAAAAAGATCGCTACACTGGCATTCGCAGCACTGGGCCAGAATCGCTCAAACATTTTCGCCGCACCTTTAAGCAGGCGCTGCGCCGGCAGATCGCCGCCGGTAGTTACGATCCGAAAAATCCGATCATCGTGCCGGTGCGCGAAGACAAGCGCTATCGCTCGTGGAAGACCGAGCCGCTGCCGCAGTCGAACGCGATCATCATTTACATGATGGACGTGTCGGGTTCGATGGGCGACGAACAAAAAGAGATCGTGCGCATCGAATCGTTCTGGATCGACACCTGGCTGCGCTCGCAATACAAAGGCCTCGAGAGCCGTTACATCATTCACGACGCGATGGCCAAAGAGGTCGATCGCGAAACTTTTTTTCGCACCCGTGAATCGGGCGGCACGATGATTTCGTCGGCGTATAAATTATGCGCCAAGCTGATTGAAGAAGAGTATCCGCCGTCGGAATGGAACATCTATCCATTTCATTTTTCCGACGGTGACAACTGGTCGGTCGACGACACCGTCGCCTGCATTGAGCTGCTCAAGCAGACAATTT
>JAHFDU010000260.1 GCA_023248835.1 Myxococcales bacterium
AAACAGACCGCAAGCGGTATAGTTCCGGTCAGGATCATTGGAGTGCCTCATCGAGACACCGAAACTCCACCGCCAATTGCAGATCGGCAGCCTCAAGTTTTTCGGCCCCGCGCAAATCAGCGACGGTTCTGGCGACGCGCAGGATGCGATGGATGGCGCGCGCGCTGATGCCACGCTGCTTGGCCACACGCTCGAGATGTCTCGTGGAAGTCTGATCAATGGCGCACCACTTACGAATCTCTTTGCCCTGCATGTGCGCATTGGCGCGTTTCGGGCCGAGCCGCTTTTGCTGAATGGTGCGGGCAGCGACCGTGCGCTGGCGCACCAACGTCGAGCTCTCCTCGTGCGCCTCTTCGGTGAGCTGCGCGAGCGACACCGGCGGCACATAGACGTGCATGTCGAATCGATCGAGTAGCGGTCCAGAGATCCGCCGGCGATAACGCGCCACGCGACCGGTGTCGCAAGTGCAGGCGCGGTTGGGAGCGCCGTAGTAACCGCACGGACAGGGATTCATCGCCCCGACGAGACAAAACGAAGCGGGAAATCGCACCACCGCGCGAGCCCGCGCAATGGTGATCGCGCGCTCCTCGAGCGGCTGCCTTAAGGCTTCGAGCGCCTGTCCCCGAAACTCGGGCAGCTCGTCGAGAAACAGTACGCCATGGTGAGCCAAACTGATCTCCCCTGGTTGCGGAAACGGGCCACCACCAATCAAACCCGGGATGCTGATGTCGTGGTGCGGCGCGCGAAAAGGACGTCGCCGACAGAGGCCGCTTTGCAGCTTGCCCGCGACCGAATAGATGGCGCTGGTCTCGAGCATTTCCGCTTCGTCAAGCGGCGGCAAGATCGTCGGCACCCGGCGGGCCAGCATGCTCTTGCCGGTGCCGGGAGGGCCGACCAGTAAGAGATTGTGCCCTCCCGCTGCGGCGATCTCGAGCGCAAACTTGGCCGCGCGCTGGCCTGCGACTTCGCTCAGATCGTCTTCGGTGTCGTCGCCTGTGGAGTCGACCTCTTCGGCGCGGCGCAATGTCGTGGCACCATTGAGAAAGCCGACGACTTCGGCGAGCGACTCGACGGCGAACACCGGCAAATCGGTCAGTCCTGCCGCTTCAGCGGCGCACTTGGCCGGCAGCACCAAGGCGCGCACCCCAAGTCGGCGCGCCAAGATCGCCACGGGCAGACTGCCCGTAATCGCGCGAACGCTTCCGTCCAAGGAAAGTTCGCCGAGAAGAAGGACGCCGGCGAGCGCCGGGGTCGGGACGATCTCGAGGCCCGCCAAGACTCCGATCGCTATAGGCAAGTCGAACGCAGCGCCGTCTTTACGCACATCGGCAGGCGCCAGATTGACGGTGATTTTTCGCGGCGGCAGTTTGAAGCCGGAATGGACAATCGCCGCGCGCACCCGCACCCCGCCCTCTCTGACCGCGCCGGCGGCGAGACCTACTAAATGGTAACCGGGCAGCCCGGGCCCGACCTCGACCTCGGTCCACACCTGATAGGCCTCGACCCCGAGCAGCCCCGCCGATTGAATCTTCGCCAGCACAGGCGGATGACAAAGCACGCCGCGTGCCGAACCGTCAGCGGAGAAAATTCAGGTAGTTAGGATTGAAAAATCTGCTCTCGCTGTCCGGCTGCCGGACAGTGTCCGGATACCGGACAAACAACTCATCACTTCCCCCCTATTACTGCCTCAATAACTTAATTTCTAAAGACCGTCCGTGTGCCGTGAAAACGATCGTCGAAGGCAGCCGGAGACAGTCCGGTCCAAGGAGTTATCGGCGCACCTTGGTAGCTACCCAAGCGATGAGAAGGGTGACCGACTCGTTGAAGCCCCTGGCACCGCTGATGTTCGACTCTATCCTCTGTTGTCATTTTGACAATGTGTGCTTTTTATGTTGTCAAAATGTCTCATTCGATCTATGGTGATTTATAAAAGGTTAATAATTTCAAGGCGATAAAATTGGATCAAGCTTTGCTCTATAAGGCGGTATGAACTTGATTGCTCCTCCATCTGAACTATTAATCGTGGATGACGAAGCCTCGAATCTCGAGTCGCTGACCCGAATTTTTGAACGCGAAGGGCTCGAAGTGGTGACCGCGCCAAACGGCAAGGACGCGCTCGAGCTCTTGCGCAAGCGGCGCTTTGACGTGCTGCTCACCGATTTGATGATGGCCGGCGTGTCGGGCGTTGACCTGCTCAAAGCGACGCGCCAGCTGTCACCCGAGACCGAAGTGGTGGTGATGACCGCCTACGGCACCGTCGAAAATGCGGTCGAAGCGATGCGCGAAGGCGCCTACGATTTTGTCACCAAACCGCTCAAGCGCGCGCACGTCGTGCGGGTGGTGGAGAAAGCCTTCGAGCGGCGTTCGCTGGTGTCGGAAAATCGCACCCTGCGGGCGCAGCTGGCAGCGACCAAGCGGCGGCCGATCATCGGCCAGTCGCTCACCATGCGCCGCATGATGGAAGTGGTCGAGCAGGCGGCGCCGTCGGCGGCGACAGTGCTTTTGCTCGGTGAGTCGGGCACCGGCAAGGAGCTCATCGCGCGGCAAATTCATGAATCGTCGGCGCGCGCCGGCAAAGCGTTTGTGCCGGTCAATTGCGCGGCGATTCCGGAGACGATTTTGGAGAGCGAGCTCTTCGGCTACGAGAAGGGATCGTTTACCGGCGCGACGGCGCGGCGCGAAGGCCGGTTTACCCACGCCGACGGTGGTACGCTGTTTCTTGACGAGATCGGCGAAGTTCCGCTCTCGGTGCAGGTCAAGCTCTTGCGGGTTTTGCAAGAGGGCGAGATCGAACGGCTCGGCGGGCGCGCGCAAAAAATCGACATTCGTTTGGTGGCGGCAACCAACAAAGATCTGCGCCGTGAAGTCACCGAAGGGAGGTTTCGCGAGGATCTGTTTTATCGCTTGAACGTCATCGCATTGCGGGTTCCACCTTTACGAGAACGCAAAGATGACATTCCGCTTTTGGTCGAACATTTTTTTACTCGCTTTCGCGAAAAAAATCGCAAGGCACTGACCGCTGTCACTGCAGAGGCGATCGATTTCCTGGGCTCCTACGACTGGCCGGGCAACGTGCGCGAACTGGAAAACGCTATAGAGCGCGCGGTGGTCCTGTGCAAATCTTCGCAAATCGGCGTCGACGATCTGCCGCGTGAGCTGCGCGGCCAGGCGCCGTGGATCGGTGCGAGTGACCGCGCGCTCACGTTTCCCATCGGTACGCCACTCGAAGAGATCGAACTCTTGGTGATTCAAGAGACGCTGCGCCACACCAAGGGCGACAAGCGACTCGCCGCCCAGCTGCTCGGTATCGCCACCCGCACCATCTATCGCAAACTCGACCGCCAAGAGGGAGACGAGCTCGGTGAAGGCGAGCAGTCCAAAGATCTCGCCTGATCACATCACAACCGTTCCCACGGAATCGCTCGCACTCGTCTTGTGAGTTGCTGGGCTTCGGGACAGCGACAGACCACCAGAGCGGGCCAAACGCTTACGGGCGATGAAGCAGGTTGCTGCAGTCAAAAGATCGTAGTTGCGTGCTCGCGCGTGACAATTTGACAATCGATGATGTGTCGCGCCCTTATAACTACCTAAAATAATTTGGCTCTTGTGCCCGGCTACTGGCACCCTGATTGCTGTGTCAGGGGATGGGCAAGCATGGACGTTTTGTTCAAAAGATATTTCTGGGTGATCCATCTGGCGGTGATTGCCGCGTGCGGAGCGTTTGCTGGGCGCGCCGGTGTTCATCTTCTGTCGGGCAGCTATCTGGTAGACACCAGCGCGGTGGTGTCGCATCGCAACCTGAATTTCGAGCCGCCGAAGATCCATGGCAAAGAGCCTGACCAGATCATCAAACGCAACGTTTTTTGCTCGGGCTGTATGCCGGAAAAGCCGAAAGAGGAATCGACCGATTGCGCAGTGAATCCGAGTGCGCCCAACTGCGATCAACCGCCGCAGAAGACGTCACTACAGCTTGAATTGGTTTCGACGCTGGTGTGTCCGACCGATTCGGCCTGGTCGATGGCGATCATTCGCGATCTGTCGAGCAAAGAGAAAGAGCCGCACATGTATGGCACCGGTGCGCTGCTGCCAGGAACGCAGGCGATGGTGTTGGCGATTTTTGAAAAGCGCGTCTACCTGCGTAATAGCGGCAAGCTTGAATATCTTGATCTCGACGCCAAGGCCGAGCCGCCTAAAGCAGCGACGGTGGCGATCGAAGCGGTGGCGCCAGCGATGGATCCGAATTCGGGCGATGTACCCGACGGCAAAGTGCAGTGTTCGGGCAACAACTGCACGGTGGAGCGCGCACTGGTCGAGAGTTTGCTCACCAACACCACCTCGCTGGCGATGGCGGCGCGCTTTGTGCCGTCGATGAAAGACGGCAAGCCGAACGGATTTAAGCTCTACGCGATTCGTCCCAATTCGATTTTTGGTCGCATCGGGTTGCAAAACGGCGACACCATCAAGGGCATCAACGGCAGCGACATGACCACACCGGACGCGGCGCTTGCTCTTTATTCCAAGCTGCGATCGGCCAGTCACTTGTCGGTCGCAGTCGAACGGCGCAACCAGGCAGTGACGATGGACTACACCATCAAGTGAACCAGAGGCGGTTGAAATGAGACTGGACGAGAGAAAGATTATTTTTGCCTGCGTGGCGTTGGGGGTGAGGCTCGTGGGCAGCGTCGAGGCGGCGCCGCACCCACGCAAGCGACCGCAGCCGAATGCGGCGAAGCCGACCCCGACGGTGACGGCGCCGCCGAAAGCGACGCCCAATCCAGCGCCGGCCGATGCGCCGCCACCAGCAAAACCGGCGGCGAGTTCGGCCGCGCCAGCGCCAGCGTCTCCAACCCCGCCGATCGTGGCTCCAACTCCGCCGGCTGCTGCCGCGGCGGCAGCGCCAACCGCCGCCGAGGAGAAGTATCTTGTCGGTGAGAAAGAGGCGATCGAGTGCAAAAAATTTCCCGCTTCGAAGAAGTTCAAGTGGGAGGTCAAAGGCGAAACCGATTTGATGGCGCTGGTCAATTCGATCGGCCCCATGTTTTGTCGGCCGATCATTGTGCCGGGTTCGATTCGCCAAGGCAAAGTGACCATCTACACGCCAGGCACGGTGACGCTGCCCGAAGTCTATCGCATTTTTCTCTCGGCGCTCGAGACCATGGGCCTCACCGTGCAGCCGGAGGGCAAGGTGCTCAAGATCATCGAGTCGGCGCACGCCAAAGAGTCGCCGATTCCAACTTATGGCGTTGAAGACGGCGCACCGTCCGAAGATCAGTACGTCACCCGGCTGATGCGGATGGCACACGTTTCGGCGGACGACATGCTGCCGGTGATCAAAGCGCTCAAGAGCCGTGACGGCGACATTCTTTCGTATGCGCCGACCAACACCATCATCATGACCGATCTCGGCTCGAACATTCGTCGCATCGAGGGCGTAATAGCGCAGCTCGATGTGGCGATGGGCGGCGAAAAAATCTTTGTAAAAAAAATGCACACTGCATCTGCCACCGAGATGGCGACGCTGTTGCAAACGGTTTTTTCCGTCGGCAAGAGTGGCGCTGGCAAAGCGACTCCTCATGCGGCGGCAGCGGCGGCGCAGCCGGGGACCTCGGCGACGACCTACAGCATCTCGCAGATCATCGCCGACGATCGCAACAACATGCTGATCATCGTCGCCAATGAGCGCGCCTATCAGAGCGTGCTGGCGCTGATCAACCGGCTCGACATGTCAACTTTCGGTGAGGCCTCGGAACGCGTCCATGTGGTGCCGCTTGAAAATGCCAGCGCCGAAGACGTCGCGGCTACCCTCGGTGGACTTGGGGCGGGCGTGTCGCGCGGCGGCGCTGGACGGG
>JAHFDU010000007.1 GCA_023248835.1 Myxococcales bacterium
CGTTGAATTTGGTGGTGGAGGCGATGCGATCATTTTCTGCGTAAATCGCCTGAAGCTCGCTGTTGATGTTGGCAATGTCGCTCTGAGAGAGCGTGCCGTTTGAGGCTTCGACCGCCAGTTCACGCATGCGCTGCAGGATGATCCCTTGCTCGTTCATCGCGCCTTCAGCGGTCTCGACCATCGAGATACCGTCTTCGGCGTTGCGTGCGGCCTGATCGAGGCCTCGCACCTGAGCGATGATGCGATCACTGATCGCCAGTCCGGCGGCGTCATCGGCTGCCTTGTTGATGCGAAAGCCGGTTGATAGGCGTTGGAGTGCGTTGTCAAGCCCGAGCTGGTTGTTGAACAAGTTTCGCTGGGCTTCAAGCGAAGACACGTTCGTCCTTACTGAAAATGCCATGGTTTTCCCCCCTTGAGATTCGCGCTCCTAAGACGGAAGCGCTTCACAAGGAATATCGGCACGGCATAGGTTGCCGATAAGTGTGGGCTGCCACAAGACATCGACTCCCGCTGCGTTTTGCAAGCCCGAATGAGGCAGGGCTAGGGGCGCCCGAAAGTCCGAGCGCCGCCGACAGCTCACAGCCGACAGCCTACAGTTTCGGATTCATTCATGAAATCACCTGCTCTAGTCCGCATTTCAAGAGCGAAGTTGCGGGAGGGTCAACGCGATTTTGCGATTTTTCTTCACTGTCAGCTGTCAGCTGTCGGCTGTCGGCGGTGGTAAGAATCGCGAAGCGCGAATCAACGCCGACTTCCGGGCGCCCCTGGAGGCAGGGCAGGGCTAGGCCTTTATCTTTTCGAGCAAGGGGGCAACGCGGTTGGCACCGTCCAGTACCTGCTCATAGAGGGTTTGTGCGGCGCCGAGGTTCTCCTCGAGCGTAGTGGCGATGCGGCCAGCCTCGAGCGCGGTATGGATTTCGCGCTGCTTGAGCATCGACAAAAATGGCAGCTCTCTAAGCTCTTGGCTGAGCGCAGATTCGGCCGCCGCCAAGGTAGCAAGTGACTCGGCGTCACCTGCGAGACTGCGCTCTATCAAGAGAAGACAGCGAGTCGCCAAGGCGGCCACGGCGTGGACGCGGGACTGCTTCTCTTCGCTCCAGCGCAAGACTATCTCGCGACGTTTTGCCCGATTGTCTGCGGAGGTCTGTCCCGCATCGAATATTCCGTCGGCGTCAAACCGATCGCGCAGATAACGCGCGGCGACTTCACTCAGCGGTTGGTGTTCCATCCCTTTAATGTAGGCGCCGCCTTCGGTGCAATTGAAGAGCTGGCGTTTGCCTGCGTCGATTCGCGCCGCCGCTTCGAACCAGGAGTGAAAGATGCTGAAGTCGCTGCTGGTGCGCACTGTGCCACCGTAATAGCCCGCAAGTTCGATCGCCTCCTGGCGCATCATTGGCTCTGTGATGCGCTGCATCTCGTCGGGCATGCCGTCGAATTGGAACCGCACCGATCCGTCCTGGTCGTTGAAGGTGGCTTTGGATCGACCTTGAACACTCGAGTCGACATACACTTGACCATCCTGAAATGACAGATCTTGGCCAACCAAGATGATCGGATCGCAACCAAAAAAACGCGCCAGTGCATAGGCGCCGCAAGAGACCGATCCGCCAGAGGGCAGCGAAACCGAGTCATCAAAAAGCTTGATCAGCCAGCCGTCGACGAGCGCGTTGCCGGAAAAAGTAAGTTTGGGGACCGAGAGTTCGAAGAGGCTGGGATGGACGTGCATCGCCAGTCCAAGACGCCCGATTTGAGCGGGCGAAAGACCGTCGAGAAAATAATCCATCGGACCGGCATCCATCACCAAAGAGAGATGGGGCAGCAGATGAACCGTGCTGAGCGGGCGCAGCGTCTGAATCGAAGACAGCAAGACCGCGCGGTCGCGCAGCGTCGACAAGAGCTCGAGGTTCTTGCGCAGCGAAGGACCGGGCGAAACAACGATCGCTGGTTGCCCGGCGAACGCGTTTTGCAGCGATCGAACAGAGGGCAGGCTGGCGACAGCTGGAAGGTTGGCGAGGCTCTGTTCGACCCAGCGCGAAGCCGAAACCAGTAGCGTGCCAAAATTGAAATGGTGGCGACCTTGCACCAGCTCCTTGGCAAAGTGGATGGTCTGGCGCTGGTCGTCGTCGGTGACGTCGGGGGCGGACATGCGGTGCACCAGAAATTGGGCCGGCCTCGGCCCACAAAGATTGGCGCAGATGGCCTCGCGCAAATCGGCAAAAGTCGGCATCACGATCGCGCACGCTGGATACTCTTCGGGCGGTTGCGTCGCTGGATGGAGCACGAACAAACGCTGCTGACCGCGGCGGTCGAATTCCTGCGCCAGGGCGTGGCCACCGCTGCCGATCAAAATGGCCAGATCAAGCTGTGGATTCCATTCGAGCGGCAGCAACAGATCGATCAATCGCGCCACTCCATTCGGCGTCCGCAACAGGTCAGCTTCCGGGGCGCGCCAGGTTTCCAGCCAGGCAGCGATCAGTGCGTCGTCGGTGTCGACTCGAGACTTCCATTTACCAAGCTGGATGACGAGTTGCGCCATTTCGCCGTTTGCGGGCGCCGGTTGTGCCAAGACGCGATCGGCGTGACGGATCGCATCGCGCTGCTGCCGCGCCAACGTGAGGCAGCTCCGAATTTGCGTTTCGTCGCCATTGCCGAGCGCGTGCACTACGTCCGTAGAGAGCGCGAGGTAACGCTCGACGCGTCGTAACAGACGCTCGAGATTGTACAGCTGATCTTCCATCACGTGTCGGCCTGCAGTAGCGGCGCGACGCGGTTCGCCGCCTCGAGCACGTGGGTATAGAGCAAGTTGGCGGCATCGAGACTCTCCTCAAGCGTAGTGGCGATGCGGCTGCCTTCGAGAGCAGCGTAGAGATCTGCCTGTTTGAGCATCGACAAAAAAGGCAGCCCTTGCAGTTCGCGACTGAGGCTAGCTTCGGCAGCGGCGAGCGCAGCCAGCGCGCCCGCATCGCCGGCGCGCGAACGCCCAATCAATCCTAGACACTCGCTGGCACGTTTCTGCACGACTTGCAGTTGTTCCCGTTTCTCTCTCTTCCACGAATTCATTTGTTCGTGCCGTTTTGTAAGATTCCCGTCGACACGATGAAAGATAGCGTCGGCGTCGAATGAGTCGCGCAAGTGTGTCGCAGCGACCTCGGCGAGAGCAAGGTGCTCCATCCCTGCGATGAAGGCGCCGCCCTCGGTGCAGTTGTAAAGGCGGCGACGACCTCCGTCGCTGCGAGACGCTGCTTCGAACCAGGTGTGAAAAAGGCTGAAGTCGGCGCTGGTGCGCACTTTGCCGCCATAGTAGCCGGCCAATTCCATCGTCTGTTGTTGCATCATCGGCCGCGCGATTCGTCGCACCTCATCGGGCAGGTCGTGGTGTTGAAAGTTGACCGAGCCGTCGTCGCCAAACGTAGCTTTCGATCGGCCCTTGGCGCTGGACTCTATATAGACTTGCCCATTTTCGAAGGAGAGATCCTGACCAAGTAGAATGATCGGATCGCAGCCGAAAAAAAGCGCCAAGGAAAAAGCTGCGCAGGAGACCGAGCCGCCCGAGCGCAAAGCGATGCGGTCCTCGAAGATCTCGGCCAGCCAGCCGCTCGGGTCGACGTTGCCGGCGAAGGTGAACTTCGGCACTGGCAAAGCAAACAGACTGGGATCGACGTGCATCGCCAAACCGAGCCGACCGATCTGCGCCGGCGAAAGTCCACTGAGAAACCAATCGATGGGCGCCGCGTCTACCACCAACGACAGATGCGGCACCACGCCCGCTTCTTTCAACGGGCGGAGCGTCTGAACCGAGGATAAAAGCAGCGCACGATCGCGCAACCCGGAGAGTAGGTGGATATTTTTCTTTAGCGAAGGCCCGGGTGAAATGATGATCGCGGGCCGCTTCGAAAAAGCATCTTTCAGACGCCCAAGCGACGGAGTGTTGGCAATGCTTGGCAAGTTGGTGAGGGTCTGCTCGACCCAGCGATCTCCTAACCGCATCAGCGTGCCAAAATTAAAGTGATGCCGTCCAAGAACCAGCTCCTCCGCCAGTTGCCGAAGTTTTTGTTCCTCATCGGTGAGACCCGGCTCGGCGAATCGATGAACGACGAACTGCCCTGGCTTCGGCCCATAGAGAGAGGAGCAAATGTTGTCACGCAAGTCAGCGAAATTCGAGGCGACGATGGCGCGCGACGGATAGCCGGGCGGAGTTTCGATTCTCGGATCCAGAATGAACAGCCGCTGTTGTCCGCGACGATGAAGTTCGTGCGCCACTGAATGCCAACCGTTTCCTAACAGGATGGCCAGATCAAGCTGAGGATTCCACTCGAGCGGCAACAGCAGATCCACCCATCGCGCGACGCCGCCATCGCTGCGCAACAGTTCCGCCTCGGGTGCTCGCCAAGTCTGCAGCCAAGCCATTATCAGTTCTTCGTTGGTGGCGATCTGAGATCGTCGCTTGCCAAGTTGCTCGAGTAGATTAACGATTTTTGGATCGGCCGGCGGCGATTGGTGAAGTGCGCGATCGGCATCGGCCACCGCATCGCGTTGCTGGCGCGCCAACATCAGGCGATGCCGAAATTGGTCTTCGTTGCTGCTGCCGATCGCTTGCACCACCTCACCCGAAAGATCGAGATAGCGCTGCACCCGCCGCAACAGACGCTCGAGATTGTGCAGCTCGGCTTCCACGGGTTAGATTGTATCGGATGGTCGCCCTTGACACCACCGCGCTGTCCGAGCTGAGTGAGCGGCTTGGCGACTATGTTCGGCAAAGCGAGCAGGTCATGGCGGCGATCGCGGCTGGGCATGAAACAGCGGCAAGGCAGGCGCTCGATCGGTTGCGATCGGAACGCGAAGTGGTGAATGAAGTCGCATCCCATCTCGCCAACAGAATGGTGCCGAAGACTCCCGACGGACTTGAGCGATTGCGCCAACTGGTGAAGCAGCGGCAGCTGATTGCTAGCCACGATCAAACCATCGACGCCTGGCGCGAGACGCTGCGGCAGCCGGACGCAGAACTGCTCGATTCGCCGAACGGTCTCGAACGCTTTGTCGATTTGTTGTTGCCGCTTGACTGGGACGTATCATCCGACGTCGCCGTACTCTGCGGTCGCGGCAGCCAAGCGTTGGCGGCCGAATTCATCAGGCGCGGGCAGCGACGCTTGCTGGTCTATTGGCCGAGCGCACAAATACCGGACCCGCCGGTCGGTTTTTTTCCCGGTGTGCGGATTGTCGCCACCGCGGCCGAGTTTCGCCTGGCGCTACTGGGAGACATGTTTGGGCCGGCTCCCAGATCGATGCTGTTTCGTTCGCTTGATTCTGCTGTTGATGAAGCCGCGATAGAGACACTCAAGCAGGTCGCCGCCCGTTGTCTCGAAATCTGGAGCAACGCCTTTAACACAGTGGTGGTTTGCGGCGAACTATGGGTGACACAGGCCCTGCGCAATCTGCCACGCATCGCGGCGACGCCGTCTGTGGCGTCGTTGGTGGGTGCGTTTGCAGGACGGCCAGCGCTCATCATCTCGCCGGGCCCGTCGCTCGCCAAGAACATCGAGCTGTGCGCAACGCTAAAGGGCCATGCTTTGATTCTCACTTCCGTGCAAACCATCGCATCGCTTGTAAAATGCGGTCTGCAGCCCGATCTAGCGCTGATCGGCGATCCGACAGACATGACGTACTTGCTCAGCGAGTTCTCCTCCGAAGAGATCGGCCGGCTTGGCGTGGCGATGACCGCGCATCCAAAATTTTTTGAGCTTGGGTCCGAAATATTTACGTTTTCTGCCAACGATCGCATGGACGCCTGGATGCAATCGATTTTCGAAGAGGACAGTCGTCTTCCCTCCGGCGGATCGATTTCGTGTACCGCGTTTTCGCTTGCGCTCAAGCTCGGTTGCGACCCAATTATTTTGGTCGGGCAGGATTTGGCTTTCGCTTCGAATGGCGAGATGTACATCGCAACCTCTCCGCACTCGGCCAATCGGGCAAAGTTTCGCCAAGACGGCAAACTCGACATCGATTTTGCCGGCGTGCCGGAGACTGTGCGTGCGATGAGTAATGTTTCGAAACAACAACGAATTACTTACTTGCCCGGTTACTACGGCGGCAAGGTGCCGACCAGCCAAGAGTTTGCGATGTTCCATGGCTGGTTTGAGCACATCGCGGCGCTTTGCCATCAGGATGGAAAGCAGCGCAAGCTTTTTAACTGCACCGAGGGCGGAGTGTTTATCGCTGGCATGGAGAACCGACCTTTGGCCGAGGTAGCGGCGGCATATTTGCGCGAGGAGTTCGACGTCAATGAGCCGTTTCGTCGAGGCGACAACGCTGACTTTGTCGTGCGGCGAGCGCGAACATTCGCCTGGGTAGCGCAGAAACGAGACGAAGTGTTGCGCGCTGTAGAACTCGGCAAACAGGGTGAGACATTGGCGCGACAGATGAATGCGGGGACTGCTCGACGGGAAGCGTGGGCTATCCACGAAGAGTCGCTCGAGCAAACGCTCGAACGATTGCCATTTTTTTTCCTGGTCAAATCCGATTTGTATCAAGCTCTCGAGCGGCTGCGCGTCGCCAAGACGCCTGAACAGAGCGCGCGAGCAGGTTCGCGATTGCATCGCCTGGTGTTAGAGGCGGCAGAGCGGCTGTTGCCGCTGCTTTCGACCGATGAACTTAGTAAAACATGGTAAAATAAACCATGGCTGAGTCTGAGCTTGAGTCGCTGCCTGCGATCGAAGCGCGCCTCGGCAAATATCTCGAGCTCAGTGACCAGCTGATCGCGGCGGTGGCGGAGTCGAACGAACTGCGCGTTCGCGAAGCGCTCGCGCGCCTACGCAACCAGCGCGACGTAGTTTCCAGGATGGAGCGCCTGGTCGAAAAACGGAAAATTCCGGAAACAGCCGACGGCGTGCGAGCCTTGCGCAAATGGATGCAAACGCGCAAGACCATCGCGGCCCACGACCAGGTGATTCACAGCTGGTTGCAAGCCTTGCAGCGCCCGGAAGCCGAAATGCTGGCGACGCCGCTTGGGGTGCAGCGGTTTGTCGATCGATCGTTGCCGCTGGAATGGAACGTGCTGTGCGATTTGGTCGTGCTCATCGGCACCAACTGCCAAGCCGTGGCAGCGGAGCTGCTGCAGCGGGGGCAGCAGCGAATCTTCGTCTGTTTCCCGAGTACCGAGCGCCCGCAGGGATTTCCAACCGGGGTGAGCCTATTTCGAAACGCCGCGGAGCTGCGCGTGCTGATGCTTGCCCTCTACCATGGTCCGCAGCCGAACAAGATGGTGTTTTGGCGGCTCGAGGGAGCGTTCTTCTCTGATGCACAAGTGGAAGAACTTCAGCGCACCGCGCAAGAGATGATTGAGCCACAGACCGCTGCCGTCGCCACTGTCGAAGCTTACGGAGAACTGTGGATCAAGCAGGGCCTGCGCAATCTGTCGCACATTGCATCCCGGCCTTCAGTGGTTTCGCTGTACGGTCAGTTTCCGTCGCGACCGGCGGTGATTGTCTCTCCTGGCCCGTCGCTCAAGAAAAATATTGATTTGCTTGCCACGCTTAAAGGCCGCGCTTTGATTGTGACCTCTGTACAAACGATTGCTCCGCTGCAGAAGGTGGGACTGGTTCCCGATCTGTCGCTGATTGGCGACGCGGTGGACATGAGCTATGTGCTGCGCGGTCTGCCGATTGCGGAAATCGGGCGGTTGGCAGTGGCGATGAGCGCCCATCCGAGCTTTTTTGAGTTGGGTGCGCCGGTGTTTACTTACTCGGCGAACTGCAGAATGGAAGCCTGGCTCCATTCCATTTTCGGAAGTGACAGCGGGTTGGTCTCAGGCGGATCGGTCTCTTGCGTCGCTTTCACTCTGGCACTGCTGTTGGGATGCGATCCGATTGTGCTGGTCGGTCAGGACCTCTCGTTCACCGACAGCGGCGAGATGTACGTTGCCTCCAGTCCGCACGCCAAAAATCGCGCCTCCTTTTCGGACGATGGCACGGTAGAAATCGACTACGCCGGAGTGTCGGCAGAGGTACGGCCGATCGCCGATCTTTCGAAGCGACAGGAAGCAATCAAGTTGCCAGGATATTACGGCGGCAACGTGGCCACGGCGGCCGATTTTGCGGCGTTTCATCAGTGGTTTGAGTGGATGGCAGAGGCCAATCAGACCGATTCCCACCGTCGCCGACTTTACAACTGCACCGAGGGCGGGGTTTTTATCCAAGGGATGGAGCATCGAACGCTGGCGGAGGTGGCCGGTGAGTGCATGAGCGATCGATTTGACGTCGATGGTCCCTTCGCCAAGGCCGAAAGCTCAAGCGGGATGATGCCAGGGTTGCGTGCACTCGCGTGGGTACAACAAACCACTGCACAATTGCAGCGCGCCGTCGAGTGCGCGCAAAAATGCAACGCGCTGTCCGGCGTCGCATTGGCGCAAGCCGAGGCAGAACTTGCGCGCGCGCTTTCGCCGTTACAGTTTATTTCTATTCTCGACACCAAGGTGCTGTTTGACGCGCTCGAGCGGGGTCGGGTCGCCGTCAATCTCGAGCAAAATCTCGGTGCCGCGCGCGACCTCTACGCTTTGGTGTTGCGGGCCGGTGCCGAGATGCTTCCCCTCTTGGCTGAACAAAACGATCGGTTGCAGCGCTTGCTCGGTGTTGAAGTGGCGCGATGACGCCATCGTCCGGACTCGAAGCTTGTAGCGCTGTGCGCGATCGGGTTGCGCACTATGTCGCGATCAGCGAAGCGTTGGTGGCTGCCATCGCCGAGGGCGAAGAGGCTCGGGTTCGCCAGGCGCTCGATCGGATACGCAGTCAGCGCGATGCTGTCCGCCACATGCTGGAAATGCTCGATCGGAGGGAGATTCCAGGCACCGCTGCTGGCGTCGAGCTTCTGCGCCAATTCTTACAGTGGAGAAAAGTGATCGCCAGCCACGACGAAGTGATTCTGCGCTGGCTGCAAACCATCCGTCGGCCGGGTCGCGAGCTGCTGGCCAGTTCACAAGGAGTGCAGCGCTTCGTCGATTTGGAGTTGCCGCTTGAATGGAACGTGCTTTCCGATCAAGTCGTGCTTTGTGGCGATGGTATTCAGGCGGTGGCAAACGAACTCTGCCGGCGCGGTCAACGAAGGCTCTACGTCTACTGGCCGAGTGACCAGCCACCGTCTGGATTTCCGCCGCCAGCAGTGGTGTGTCGCAACGCCAGCGAATTTCAGACGGCACTATGCGGAGCTTGCGACAAAGTGCCGGAGCAAACGTTGTTCCTCGGTATCGATGGTGGAATTGGTGACGGTGAACTCGACGAGCTCAGGCGATTGGTGCGGGATGCCCGCTCTTTCCAGCAAGTCAGTCTCAATACCAACGCGCTCACCGGTGAGCAGCGACTGGCACAGCGGATGCAAAATCTTTGCCATATTGCGAGTTTTCCGTCGCTGGCGTCGCTTGCAGGGGCATTTTCGGGTAGACCCGCTCTGATCGTTTCGCCGGGGCCGTCGCTGGCAAAGAATATCGAAACCGTGGCTGCGCTCAAAGGACGTGCCGTGCTTTTGACTTCGGTGCAGACGCTATTGCCTCTGCACCGCTACCGCCTGATTCCAGATTTGTCACTCAATGCGGAGCTGCTCGATATGCGCTACGTTTTGGGAGAGCTTTCCGCCGGTGAAGTGGGTCGCCTAGCGCTTTCGTTTAGTTCTCATCCCAGTCTGTTTTCCTTCGGCGCACCGGTTTTCACTTTTTCCTCCGATTGGAATATGGACGATTGGGTTTGCGCGTTGTTTGGCCAAAACAGTCGTCTCTCCTCCGGCGGTTCGGTCTCCTGCTCGGCCTTTGCGCTCGCGCTCGAGCTCGGCTGCGACCCGGTGGTGCTGGTCGGACAGGACCTTTCCTATTCGAGCGAGGGGGAGGTCTATGTTGCATCGAGTCCGCATGCGAAGAGCCGGGTGATTTTTCGCGACGGAGCGGTCGAGCACGACTTCAGCGGACTCCCGGAGGATGTGCGCGCTCTGTCGGAGAGTTCGCGCCGCCAAGCCGCGATCGAGTTGCCAGGATATTATGGTGGCAAAGTTTCGACGTCATTAGAGTTTGCGCTCTTCCATCGCTGGTTTGAGAGCATGGCGAAATATCATCCCGGTCGGCGCCTATTCAACTGCACCGAGGGTGGGGTTTTCATTCAAGGAATGGAACATCGGCCACTGGCGGAGGTGGCGGCAGCATACATGACCTGTCAGTTCGATGTCGAAGCCCCGTTTCAACAGGCGGAATCGGCAGATTTCCGAGTGCCGCTCGAGCGCGCTCAGACTTGGGTAGAGCAGACGAGCGGTTTGCTCACTCGCGCCGTCGAGCTGGCGAGAAAATGCAAAGCGCTGGCTCAAGGCTCCCCCGGCAGCGAGCTGCTTGGTTGCGAAGCGGAACTTTCGCAACTACTTTCGCCACTGCAGTTCATGGCCATTGTCGACCCCAAAGCGCTGTTTGAAGTGATGGAGAGCGCGCGCGTTGCGGTGAACGTCGAACAGCGACTCGCTGCTTCACGGCGCCTCTGCGATACGGTGTTGCGCGCCGGTGATCGTGTGCTTCCACTCTTGACCGTGCAGGGCGCTCGGCTGCAGGCGACACTGGCGTCGGGACTGCGTCGCCATGGCTGAGCTGTCGGTTGGTAGCGCACTCAATTCGATTCGCGATCGCATGGTGCGCTATGTTGGGCTGAGCGAAAACGTGGTCTCCGCCATTGCCGTAGGCGACGAAGGCGCTATTAGGAGAGCGCTCGCGCAGTTGCGGATGCAGCGCGATGCATTCACCCGCATGCTGACCGCGATTGACAAGCGTGAAGTTCCACAAACGCGAGCCGGCATCGATCTGCTGCGCCAGTTTCTGCAGTGGCGCAAGCTCATCGCTGGTCATGACGAGGTGATCGTGCGGTGTTTACAGACATGGCGCCGTCCCGACGCTGAGCTGCTTCAGAGCGCGCTTGGGGTGGAGCGCTTCGTCGATCTCGAATTGCCGTTCGAGTGGAACGTGCAGGCCGATCTGATCGTGCTCGGTGGCAATGGCAGCCAAGCGGTGGCGCACGAACTGGTTCGGCGTGGACAGAAGCGACTCTATGTCTACTGGCCAAGCGACGAGCGCCCCATCGGCTTTCCACCGCAGGCGGTGGTGTTTCATTGTGCCGCCGATTTTCAGAACGCTTTGTGCGGCCGGCACCATGGTCCGCCTCCTCAGCAAGTGTTGCTGCGACGGCTTGACCCGAGCATCTCCGACGGTCAATTCGACGAGCTCATGCAGGTGGCAAACCAGGCGCGTGTCTACCAACAGGCCGGATTCAACGCCACCTTATTCACCGGAGAACAGTCGCTGACGCAGCGCGTGAAAAACCTTGCGCATGTTGCTTCGGTTCCATCGGTGACGTCGCTATTCGGGGCGTTTGCGGGTAGACCAGCGATAATCGTTTCACCGGGTCCGTCGCTCGCCAAGAACATCGAAGCCGTGGCCCA
Organism: Myxococcales bacterium; assembly: GCA_023248835.1. Classification (GTDB taxonomy): domain Bacteria; phylum Myxococcota_A; class Polyangia; order Palsa-1104; family Palsa-1104; genus JAHFDU01. Next base: position 11,452 of record JAHFDU010000007.1, read on the forward strand.
GCTCAAGCGGCGAGCGGTGATCCTGACCTCGGTGCAGACGATTGCGCCGCTGGCGCAATACGGACTGGTGCCCGATTTGTCACTCAACACAGAGCCTGTCGACACGCGATATGTGTTCGGCAACCTGTCGTCTGCCGAGGTGGGTCGATTGGGGTTGGCCTTTCGCTCGCACCCTCTACTGTTTGAGTTTGGAGCGCGAGTGTTCACCTTTTCCGCCGACTGGAATTTGGATGCTTGGATTTGTTCGCTGTTGGGAGAGGACAGCCGACTGGCCTCCGGCGGCTCGGTGTCCTGTTCTGCTTTCACGCTCGCGCTTCACCTCGGTTGCGATCCGATCGTGCTCTGCGGGCAAGATCTCTCTTATGCGAGCACCGGAGAGGTTTACCTTGCGTCGAGTCCGCACGCGCGCAGTCGAGCGGTGCTCAAGCAGGGGACGGTTGAGCAGGACTTCAGCGGGCTGCCCGATCATGTGCGCGCGGTATCGGAAGCTTCGCGACGCCAAGCTATTTTCCAGTTGCCTGGCTACCACGGCGGGACCGTAGATACGTCGGCGGACTTCGCGATGTTTCATCGCTGGTTTGAGAGCATGACCAAAATCAATCAGCGACGGCGGTTTTTCAATTGCACTGAAGGCGGGGTGTATATTTCCGGGATGGCGCATCGGCCGCTCGCCGAAGTCGCGGCGGAACACATGAACGAACGGTTTGATGTCGAGGGGCCGTTTCGCCAAGCGGAAATGGGTGATTTTTCATCGCGCCGTCAAACCGCGCAGAAATGGCGCGAGTCGACGGCGACGCTGCTCGAGCGCGCGGTCTCACTGGCGCGGCGGTGCCAGAAGCTGGCGGAAGGTTCCACCGACGCCTGGTCGGAACTTGGACAATGCGAAGCGGAACTGAGCCGAGCGCTCGGTTCGATGCAGTTTATTTCTTTGGTTGATTCCAAAGCGCTGCACGAATCGGTGGAGCTGGCACGGGTTGCCACCACCGTCGAAGAGAATCTGACCGCTGCGCGCCAGCTGTATCAGCTGGTGCTAAGAGCCGGCGACTTATTTCTCCCACTGCTACGATAGGCGCAGGTCACGGTCGACAGTCAACAGTTTGCGGGGGGGGAGTGCGGAACTACTGACTGTCAACCGTGAGCTGCATACCTAAACAAAGCGAACTAAGCTACTTAGAAGGCGAGGCTCGCCTTTCTCTATCCGATTTCCCTTCCACAAAACTTATCGGCACAAATAGCCGGGCAGTTAATGCCTAGCGAGGAATTTCTTGCCTACCCATTTGCAGCTTGAGCTTTATCGCAGCAGCGGTGCGGCGTCTTCGAGGATGCGGCGAGCAAACCTGCTGTATTCGAAAAAATTGGCGAATTTTTCGGGGGTTGTTGTTCGCTCGCTGCGCAAACACTCGAGCAGCCCAACTTGGCTATGAAAATAGAGAGCTTGTTCCTCCCAGTAGGGCGGATCGGCGTCGCGCCTGCAGTCGTAAATGAGTGGTATACAGCCACAAGCACCGACTTCGCCGAGGCGCTGGCTATTGACGGAAAACGGGTGCAACACCAGCGCGTATTTGGCCGAACGATAAACGTTTGCCACTGAACCGTGTGGAAGCTCGCCGCGGCAAAAACGCGTTACCATAGGATCGCGTTCCCAGTTTCGACCGTACACCTCCACATCGATTCCGGCTGTCGTCGCTGCCTGGCAGAGCCACCGTACGATACCGTCGCGCAACACAGAATAGTAAAGGTCACAAATTGACCGAAGCGCTGAAAGACCATAACTGGCGCCGATGGCCGCGACTTCGGCGCCAGAAAGCAGTTTGCCCGCCTCGAGGATAGCGTACAGCGCAAGTACCAGGTCCGCCTCCGGAGTTCGCCGGTCCTTTTGTTCTGGAACGGTTTGGCCGATCAGTGAGCTGCCAGTGCCGACGAATACCACCTTGTTTTGTCGAGCGCCACTAGGGTAAAAAACCTTTGGGTCGACGCAAAACGGCTGAACTGAGATTCGCTCACGTCTAAGACCGGTTGCAACCAGCGCTGGAGCAAAGTAGTCGGCCACTGTGTAAACAATGTCGCGCTCACGCCAGGCGACTTGATCGCTCAACAGCAGTTCAGGAGGATCTTGCCACCACACCACGTTGACCAGATCAGAGGGAAGAGATTGGTTGTTGGGGTGGTTGATATTGATCAAGAGGTGGGGATCAAATTTCTCCGCAGCCTGCAAACGATGCAGCTCTTCGAGGGCCTCCATCTCGTTCGCTTCAATCACCAGCTCGACTTCGTGCCCAAGGTCGGCGAATGCTGAGAGGAGGGAGCGGGCGCACCACTGCATCACGGTGGTGGCGCGACTCACCCAAGCCATGACGCGCAAACGCTCATTCGCAGGACGCGGATGCGCTCGGCGCTGCGCATAACCTGCCGCTACCTCGCTCGCCAGCTCTTGTCGTCGAGCCTGGGCGGCGTTTATCAGAGCGCTCAATTGCTGGCGCGGGGCTTCTTGCTGTTCCGCTGGCATGTCTTCGGGCCACATCACCGCAACCGGCAGCCGCAGCCGGGTGCGCGCAAGAAAATCGATCAAGGCAGCGCTGTCGCGTGGCAGCGGGACCAAATTTTCTGGAATGTCGGAGAGCTCGCTCGGGTCCGCCAGCAGATAGCAGACTTGCAAGCCGCTCACCGCCTCGGTCAGCGGCACGCGCTGGCGCAACTTGGCGGTAGCGTAGGCCTGTCGCGGAGCGAGAAAAAGACAATCCTCAACCATGGCCTACTGCTCCAGTAAACGCGGGATGCTACAGTGCCGGTCCGCCGCCGTTGGCGGTCAGCAGCGATAGCGACAGCGTTCGCTGCGTGGCATCGAGCGTGGCCTGCAGCGCGTGTTGCGCCAATGCCAGTCGACTGGTGGCGGCGACGATGTCGGTGTCTTGCAGATTGGAGATGGTCTTGTTGTTGTTCACCTGACCTGCTTGGGCAGCGCTGATTGCCGTCTGCAAGGTATTGGTAGAAGCGCCTCCCGACGAACGTGCAGTGGTCATCTGACGTAGACCGGTGTCGAGGCTTGAGAGCGCCGTCGCGATCCCGGTCGCGTCGTTGTTGGTAAGTGCGGTTTGGAAATTTTGCAGCGCAGTGAGTACGTCAGTACCACCGCCGAAGCCTTTGACCGCCACGTTCATGCTGACCGAGGTACTGCCGAGAACGCCGGGTGCGATCTCGATTTGGCGAGTATTGTCGTCGCCATGGTAGAGACCTGCGCCGTCAAACGGCGTGGTGGTATCGAGATCGCCCGAAAAGATAAAGCGCCCAGCCACCTGGGTGTTGAGCACTGCGATCATCTGCTCGAAAATCTGGCCGACTTCGGGAGCGGCACTGGCGCGCTCTTCGGCGCCGTAGGAACCGTTGGAGAACTGTATTGCCAAGTCGTGGGCGCGGCTTAACATGTTGGTCATCGTTGCCATCGCGCCATCGGCAGAATCGAGTTCGTCGACCGCGCGCTGGGCGCTGTCGGCGATCGCTTGCATACGCGAGACTTGCGCTTTGTAGGAGACGATGAGCCCGGCGGCAATCGGATCGTCCCCAGGCTGTACCACCCGCAGGCCCGAAGACAATTGGTCGAAGGCGGCTTGCATCGACTCCGATGCGGTGGTGGTGTACAATTGGGCATTCTGGAATCGTAGACGGTCGGTTACGCGCATGGTTTTCTCCCCTATCTACTGCCTATTTCAGGGCCATCAAGGTGTCGAGCATATGGTTGGTTGTCGTAATGACGTGAGCGACCGCCTGGTACGCACGCTGTGCCTTGGTCATCGTAATGAGCTCTTCGTCGATTGAAACTCCACTGACCGATTCGCGCATGTTGGTAAGTTGGGTGTGCATGGCCTTGGCCTGGCTCGAAATCGCCGAAGCTGCCTGCACGCTCGAACCGTACGACGCCACCATGCTTTGCATCGTGGCGGCTGGCGTCTTGCCGCTGGTCGTGAGGTTGGTGGATTCGGTGCCGACGAGCGAATTAAGTTGGGTGGCATCGCCAGGCACTTTGATGGCCGCCGACGCGGCGCCGACCAGGTTTGGATTGGCCAAAATCGCTGCGTTGATTGCCACTAAAGCGGCAGCGCCGGGGGAGGTCGCCGGCAGACCGGTGAACAGATTGCGACCGGTGGTGCCATCGAGCGCGAATCCAGCTGCGTGAATGGTGTTGACCGAGGTGGCAAAATCAAACGCCATGCTGTCGAGGTTGGTCGATGCAGTGTTGAGCGCACCATCGCGCGCGCCGATGAGACCACCAATTTCGCCGCCGGCCAGAGTGATGTCGTAGGGACCGGAGCCGTCGGGCTGGGTGTACTGCACGACGTAATGGCCGCGGTTCGTAACGTCGGCCCGCACCGAGAGTGTCGACGAGGTGTCACCGGTGACCAGCATCACACCGTTCGACATCGCCATCGAAATGTCGCCATTGCCGTTGACGATCGGTGTCGCACCGGTGAGCTGCTCGAGCTGGTCCTGCACCGCTTGGCGCTGGTCGAGCAGGTCATTGGGCTCTCCGCCGGTGCCGCGCGCCATGCCAATCCGCCGATTCAGATCTGCCATGTTGGCCGCTAGCGTGGTGATCTTGGTGGCGTCCGCCGAGATCTGCGAATCGGTGGCAGTGCGAGAGTATTCGATCGCGTTCGAGGTGTTGTTAAACGAGGTCGCAAGTGACTGGGTAGCGCTGACGAACGTCTGGCGCAAACCGGAGTCGCCGGGATTCTGGCTGAGGGCTCGGGCGGCAGCGTAGAACGCCGACAGGGTATTGCTGAGATTGCCCACCTGGTCGGGATTGAGCGCGGTCAACCCATTGAGGGTGTTCGCCTGGGTTGAGTATTGCGAGTGTTGCGAGAACACCGAGGGTAACTGGCTCTCGAGGAAATTGTCGCGCGACTGCTGAATCGACTGGATGGCGACGCCGCCGCCGTAGTACTGGCCGCCGACGACTTCGAGCGGCACCACCGAGGCGAGGTTGACGCGCTGCCGCGAATAGCCCGGGGTATTGACGTTGTCCATGTTGTTGCCGGCGATGTCGACCATCGCCGTGGCAGCGTAAAGCGAATTCGCGCTGTTCGATAAAATTGCAAGCAAATCAGGCATTTAAAACCTCCGAGAAAAGGTTGCCGAAGTCGCTGCCGCGGCTTCTGCTTGCTGGCCATGTCGAGTGTAGGCCACCGGACGGCGGCACACCGCCGCAAGATAGCCTTGCACACACTGCAGGGCGCGTTTGGTCAAGAGCGCGTTGAGCTCGTCGAGCTCTTTGAGCGCCGCCGCGAGCGAGCGAATTTCTGCCAGATTGGTTGCCAATTCGGCGGTCTCTTCAGGCGCACGGGTGGCCAAACTCTCGAGCGAGGCTTCGGCCAGACCGTATTCGATCTTGGAGGCCTCGAGCGCGGCAGCGAGCTCACGCTGTAGCCTCAGCACCATGGCGTTGAATTGTCGTCGGAATGTGGCGCGTTCTAACAGGCGCTCGGTGTCGAGTGATCGCAGAAGTTCTCGCTCTTGGCGAGCGCGATCACGCTCTGCGGCGAGCGCGTCACGCAATTCGAGCGTGACCGCGATTGCGGCTTGCAGACCCATTTTCTCCCCCTCCGTCCGCTTTCGGCGCCGCGGACGAGCGCTCCGTTTCCTTGCCTAGTGCTTGCCGCTCTCGCCCAGTCTGTACAGAACATCGACGGACTTCAGCAACTCGTCGGCAACCGACTGTGCGTCGGGTTTGTACGTCTTCTCTCGCACCGCAGCGCCTAGCGCCGCCACGTGCTCGGCGCGCTTTACAGCGGCACCGTTCTGGGCGGCAGTGACGGTCGCGGCAAAATCTTCAGCCTTGTCGACTGAGACTTTGTCGCGAGCCTCCACCTTGCGCGGCGGGCTCGAGACAGGGATTGGTTGAATTGCTCCCACCCCATCTGGCTTCTTGGTTTCCATCGCGTACCTCCGCAAGAACTAGAACTACGGGTTTCTTGCACTATTTAGTTCGGCACGCTCAGAATAAATCTTTAATGCTTTATTTGGATCCATCGTTTTTCCGTGCAAACGCACTTCGAAATGAACGTGGGACCCGGTGGCGCGGCCGGTGTGGCCGACGCGCGCGATGAGCTGACCTTTGACTACATGCTGCCCCGGTTGTACACAAAGCTGCGAGGCGTGACCATACACGGTGCTGATGTCGGTGCCATGATCGATTTCGACTGCATTGCCGTATCCGGCGCGTTCGCCCACTCGGGTGACGATACCAGCGGCGGACGCATAGATAGGGCTTCCTTCGGGTGCGGCGAGGTCGAGGCCGGAATGAAAACGTTCGCTGCCGTCGATTGGGTCGACACGTTGGCCGTAGGAACTTGAAAGCCGCGCGCCCGGTGCAACTTGGCCGCTGAGACCAACGCGCCCATGTGGCTGCTTGCCGACCGGCGCCGGTGCGGACGCAGGCAGCGGCAGAGGGGATGTGCCGACATTTGTGCGGCCAATACCAGTTGGGTCGAGGGAATGTTCGATCTGCTCAGCCAGGCCAAAACCGCCCGATTTGGAAATCGTATCGGCGATCACTTCGGCAAACATTTCATGGTGAATGCTGGATCCAGCGGTAGCGGTGCCTTTGAACGCGCCGGACGAAACCAAGAGCTGCTTGATGAGCAGCGCTTCGAGGGCCTGCGACGCCTCTTTGAGGTTGCGTGGATCTTCGGAATGCCCGCTGACTGAAAAGCCGACCGGCATGTTACGGCCTCCGCTCTTTCTTGTCGTGGGCGTGGGCGTCGGCGTGGCCGAAAACGCTCAGCGACAATGACGACGCTCGGGAATTTCGTTTGACGCCCACGCCCACGCCCACGGGGAGAATGCGGTATTCACGTGGCAGTGGAAGCGGCATTACATCACCTCAAGATCCGCATCCAGCGCGCCGGCCACTTTCATCGCCTGCAAAATCGCGATCAGATCGCGCGGGCTGGCGCCGACCATGTTGAGCGCCTTGCAGAGCTCGTCGATGGTGGTGGTCGCCGGCAGTGAAACGATCGGTTTGGAGCCTTCGTCGGCTTTGATCTGCGCCGTTTGGGTCACCACAGTTTGGCCTTGGCCAAAAGCGTTCGGCTGCGAAACTTGTGGGGTTGCAACTACGGAGATTCGCAAACCGCCTTGCGCGACCGCGACCGGACGGATGCGAACTTTGTCGCCGGCGACAATCGTGCCAGTGCGTTCACTCACCACAATTTTGGCGCGCATGTCGGCTTCGACTTCGAGCGCTTCCAATTTTGCCAGCGTCTGGACCGCGGTCGAGTCCTTGGGCAGCTTGACCTGCACCGCGGCAGGATCAAGGGCTTGCGCGGAATCGGCGCCGAGGGCGGTGTTGACGGCTTGGGCAATGCGCAGTGCGGTAGTGAAATCGGCGCGCTTCAGTTCCAGCGTTAGTGGCCCGGCGGCCAGATCGGGGATGACCGAACGCTCGACCGTAGCACCCTGTGGGATGCGGCCCGAGTTGGTGGTATTTTTGCGCTCGAGCGAGCCTGCCTGCGAAGCTTCAAAGCCGCCGATCTGCAGCGCGCCTTGCGCCACACCATAGACTTTTCCGTCGGGACCATTGAGGGGTGTGAGAAGGAGGACGCCGCCTTGCAGCGATCGCGCGTTGCCCATCGATGCCACCTGGACGTCGATGCGAGTGCCGGGACGGGCGAAGGTTGCGAGCTTGGCCGTCACCATCACCGCCGCGACGTTGCGAACGCGGATCTCTTTGGGATCGATGCGCGTGCCGAGGCGCCCCAACATGCCGGCGATCGACTGCATCGTGAACAGCACGCGTTCGTTGTCGCCGGTGCCCTGGAGTCCGACCACCAACCCGTAACCAAATAGTTCGTTGTCGCGCACGCCTTGTACTTCGACCAGCTCTTTGATACGAGCTGCTTGAGCGGGTAGAGCGAGCAGAGTGACGAGAGCGATTACAACGGCCTTAGCCATTTTAGCACCTTAGAAAACCAGCTCTGGCTGGTGTTGTCGCTCAAGTCGCCACGACCTGAGAACTCGATTTCAGCGTCGGCAACCGCCGAACTTTTGACACTATTGTCTTGGTCGATGTCGATCGGCCGGACCACGCCGGAGATATAGAAATGGTGCTCTTCGGAGTTCACCAAAATCGCGCGATGACCTTCGATAAAAAGGTTGCCGTTGGGCAATACTTTGCGAACGATCGCCGGCACCGTCGCGGTGAGCTGCTCGGTGCGCTGCGAATTGCCGTCGCCTTGAAATTGCGATTGTGAAGCGCCGCCGATTTTTCCGTCGCCGCTGGTGTTGGACTGCGCACCGCCAGTTTTGGCTAAGTTGAGAAAAGCACTGAGCTCGAGCGAGGCGCTTGAATTGCGGATCATGTCGGTATTCGCGGTGCGATTGGAGTTGGCTTGCTCTTCGACTTTGACCACCACCAGATCGTTTTCACGCAGCGCGCGCTGATCGGTAAACAAGAGCGTCGGTGGTTTGCCGTCGCGCCACAGGCTGCCGGCCGAGAGTGCCTCTTCGCCGTGCGCCGATGAGGATGGCAGTTTGTAGTCGCGGTGACGTTCGACGTAAGGCTCAAGATGTGGCACGCCGCAGCCCGCTAGCAGCAGACCTAGCGCTGCGTAGCCGAAGCAGCTACAGAGAATCGGGGAGACCGGGAGTTGCAAAAATTTCCCCCCGAAAATGTCCGCTCTCCCTGTCTCGCCGTTTCTCTGTAATTGGCTGACAGCCGATAGCTGACAGCTGACAGCTGCTTTTTTCCTCATTGCAACATCACCTCTAGATGGCCTGAGACCATCCTGCCGGCGACCCGTTTTCCCGTCGGCAACTGTGCACAGACCTGGTCGCGATCGCACGACGCGACACGACCGGTCTGCTCAATAGAAAGCCCCCCCGAACGGATGACGACCTGGATGCTCGTGCCGAGCTGTGGTCGTTCTTGACGCACGTCACTTGCGTCCACCACCACGCCGGCTCGCACCGGATGAACGGCCGTCATGCCGCTAGGAATTTCACGCAACGGATGCTTGTTGCGCGCAACTTCTTGTTCGATAAGTTCTACCGCGCCGTCGAGCGAATCGCCGGCATTGAGTGCACGCATCGACACCGCCACCGGAGCGAAGGCACGCACTTGTACCGACGCGGTTCCCTCGCAATGCTTGATCGGCGTAATGCCAGCGACTTTGAGCGTGATGCGTCCCGAGGCGAATATCGGAGTCGAAAGCGCGACCTCTTTGAGTACGCAGTCGGGAGCAACACTCGATCGATAGTCTGCGAATTCGAGGCGCAAGCCACTTGCTTGCGCGCTGGCAGAGAGCGCTTGTAGTGCGGCGCTCGGCACTTCGGCAGGTGCCGCCGTCGCGGTGTTGCAAACAGCCAGCATGAAGATCGCAGTTCGCATTCAATTATCTCAGCGAAGTGAGCCGCTGCAGCATCTGGTCTGCAGTCTGAATCGTCTTGGAGTTCATTTCGTAGGCGCGCTGGGTCGAGATCATGTCGATCATCTCTTCGACAGCCTTGACGTTGGATCCTTCGAGCATGTTTTGCGCGATCGCGCCGGTGCCTTGATCCCCCGGTTTGACCCGAATCTCCTCACCGCAAGCATCGTTGGCGGCGAGCAAGTTGCCGCCGATCGCGGCCATGCCGGCCGGATTGCTGAAGTTGCTGAGCTCCATTTGCCCGACTTCCTGCTGATCGCTCCTGCCGGGAACTTTGACCGACACCACTCCGTCTGGCTTGATGGTGAGGTCACTCCAAGCATGCGGCAGCGTGATCGCCGGCTCGAGAATTTCGCCATTGTGTGTGGTCAGGCGGCCCTGGGCGTCGACCATGAGGTTACCGGCGCGAGTGAAAGCGAAGTCGCCACTCGGCAGTTGCACGCGGAGAAATCCTGCGCCGTTGATGGAGACATCGAGAGGTCGCCCGGTGATGGTCTGTTCACCCGGTGTCAGCGATCGGCTGGTCGAGCCGGTGCGCACGCCAAGTCCGACCTGCATCGGTGTTGGGAACGTGCCGCCGCGAGGATCGGGCACCTGTGCCATTTTCATCGTCTCCGAAAGCAGATCTTCGAAGTCCGCCCGCACTCTTTTGAAGCCGGGGGTGCTGGCGTTGGCCAAGTTGTTGGCGATGGTGTCCATCTTGAGCTGTTGGGCCTCCATGCCGGTGGCCGCGGTAAACAGTGAGCGCAACATCGTACTTTCCTCCAGGGGACGGTCTTGCTGGGCAAGAGCGTCCCTGCCAAACAGTTGGGGTGTAGTTGGGCCTAACGGACTCTTCCGATCTCATTTCCTCGATCGGTTAACTTTTTATAAATTTCGATCGCTTGCAGTGCGTGTTCAAACTGCCTTTGCGTTGCCACCATATCGACGGTGGAGCCGAGCGCAGTGGCGTTCGAACCTTCGAGCTCGCCGATGCGCACTTTGGCGTCGACCAAATTTGCTGGCACACCCGGATTGACGTCGAGCAGCGAGCCGCCGACGCGATGCATCGGGCCTTCGACCCGATAGAGCGCTAAGCGGCCGATTTCGGAAGAGCCATGGGCAACAATGCCAGTTGGAGAAATAGCCGGGGTTACGCCAGCCGGCACGATAATGGTGTGTCCACTCGCATCGAGCAGCGGATGGCTACCGGCCAGCAGTTGACCGTCGCCATCGACGCTCAGTTTTCCATTGCGAGTAAACATCGCTTGGCCCGAAGGCGCCCGCACCGAGAGGAACGTTCCCTCTTCCGGCACAATGTCGAGTGAATTGCCGGTGCGCATCATCGCACCCGGCCGCATGTCGAGTCCACCAGAGATGGTGCTCGATAAAATCTTGCCTTCGCCGGGATTGCGCAGCGCGGTTTCAAAACGCGGCCGCGTTGCTTTGAAGCCCGGTGTAGTGACGTTGGCGAGGTTGTCTGCAATGATGTCGAGTTGTTGTTGTCTTGCTGATGCTGCTGCCATACCCACATAGAAACCGTCCGACATGGTTGTTCTCCCAGCTGGCTACAGAGCAATTGCAGTGCCAATGCGAATTGCCACAGATCCGCGCACTTTCACGACGGGCCGAGCGGTTCTAGGCAAGGACTGCCCGGCGAGATTTTCCTAGAACGATTTTTCGCTAAAGTTTGTTCTACAGGTGACGATACAGACACCGTGAAGCCAAAAACTCGACTCGATTCTCTCGTCAAGTTGCGTGAGAGCGAGGAGGAGCGTGCGCGCATCGATCTAGCGCGCGCCGCGCAAGCCAAAGCGAAGGCGGAAGCTGAACACCGCCTCGCGGTGGAAAAAGCGCGTCACGATGGGCGACAGGCTGGCTGCGCCAAGCAGTGGGAGTTGGTAGATTCGTCTCACCTGCGCTCGATCGCCGAGAAACACGCCGCCGGCGAGCGCGCCACCGCCGCCAAAGCCGGCGAAGAGCGGGCCCGCAGTTCCGTCGAGAACGCGCACAAGCAGCGCGACATCGCCACCCGCGCTGCCGATCGTCGTCGGCACGAACTTGTCGTCCACGCCAACGCCAAAGAGCTCAAGGCCGCCGATCAAGTGGCAACGCTCATCTATCAGTATCGCAAACGCACCTAACCTTCACCGATATTTGGTCGTGGAGTTACCCACTACAGCAAAGGTGCCAACCGGGCGCGAGTAAGTCCAAATTTGGCGCCTGAACGAACGATGGCGTGAAGATCACGGTCGCGGGCCAGAATCAGGGCGTCGTTTTCTTCTGCGAGGCGAGCGATGAGGCAATCGATGGTTGAGCGGATGGTCACGCCGCGACGGCGAAGGTTGCGGTAGAGCGTGGCGGCGGCCAGATAGCTGTCCGGCTCATGAGGAGTCAAGTTTGGCATCTCGCGAAAGTAGTGCTCGAGTTTGCTGACCTGTTCGGTCTTACGAATGCCTTGGAAAAACTCGGCCAGTACGACTCCGCAAGTGCTGATGTTCTCTCTGCTTTCGATGTACCACGCCAGCGAATCGGCTTCGCGCGAGTGGTGGTTGTTAAAAAAATCGATCCAAGTCGAGGTGTCCACTAAAATGGTCATGCTCGTTTTCGTAGAGCGGCAAGGTTGCCTGCCCAGTGAACCTTGCCGCGCAAAGAGAGCAACGCGGTGCGTCGGCGACGTCGTGCATACTCTCGCAAAGCTTCGTTGATGACGTCAGTCTTGGTCCGATGCGGATCCGATTTCATCGCGTCGGCAAGCGCGCGATCATCAATATTTAGAGTGGTGCGCATTGATCTGTCTCCATATGCATATGATCGATTATTGAGATATGCATGTCAAGCTGGTGAGCAGGGCGTACGCATCAAAATCCGATCTCCCCTCGAGCCCGCGTGCGAGCCCGAGCCCGTTCTGAAAGCCGGGCTCGGACTCCGGGCCTGCGGCCCTGGGCTCGGACTCGACGGAAATCTGGCTTCGAGTGCCGGCGGTTCGCAGAAATTAAGAATTGAGATGCGTACGCCCTGACCAGGGGAGACCTGTGCGATGTATGATTGGGGGATGCCAAGTCATCCGCTGCAGACACCTCAGGTGAAGGACTGCATTTTTCTCGATCCAGTGCAGGCCTGTGCGCAGGCGCGCTTGCGTCAGCGCGTCGAGCAGACACCGTCGGTCAGTGGTCTGCAAGTTTGCTATTACGTCGGCGATGAGGTGATTGGCGATCCGCCCGAAAATCTGGTTCAAGTTCGACCAGCGGACTTTGTCGAGTTCATGGCGCGCACGCGCTATCGCTTGCCGACAAAAATGGATTTTACCAAGGAAACGGTGGCGCGGGCGCGGCAGCTGGCGCCACTGAGTGAGCAGGCTGCGGCGCTTCGCCAGAAACTTTTTACTGAGGCGGTGACTGCCTATTCGCGTCGACCGCGCCGCCAACGCCAACCGAACGAGCGGTTGCGTGTCTTGGCGGTGACCAGTCGGACCACAACGGTGATGCAGCACTGTTCGCGCGCGATCCTCGAGGCGTTCGCGCGCTTAGGAGTGGAAACGCATCTGGTCATCGAAAGCAGTGAAATGGAGGCGCATGACGGGACCACAGCAATACTGTCCCATCTCAAATTCGACCCAGATCTAGTCTTCAACATCAATCGGATTGCCAACCAATTCTTGCCGAGTGATGTGGCGAATGTGGTGTGGTGGCAAGATCCATTTCAGAATCTGGCGCGCGAGAAGAGTGTTCGCTGGCGTGAAAATGATCTGCTGTATTCGATCGCCTCGCAGCTCGTCCCCGATCTTGTTGCAGAAACCGGACTTGCTGAGGGACGCGCGCGAATACAACCGTTTTGCATTGATCGCAGGCGTTTCTGCCTCGACGAGAAAACCGTGCGAAAAAACAAGGTGGTATTTGTCGGCAACGCTGCCCATCTCGGGCTGACCCACACCGCGGCAGAGAGGGCGTGCCTGAGCGAGCTTATCCACCGACTGGAAGCCGGCGAAGCGACCAGCAACCAAGAGCTGATTTCGATCGGTGCGCGTTACGGATTTTCGGCGAACCAGACGATTCATTACATCTCCTATTTTGTGATGCGCGACCACATTGTACGCTGGATCTGCCAGACGCCAGGAATCGATGTCGAGATCTATGGTCAATTCTGGGAGCAAGATCCAGTAGTGGCGCCATTTCATCGCGGCGTGCTGCCGCATGGGGAGGCGGTGGCCGATGTTTATCGTTCCGCCAAGTACGCGCTGGTGCTGCACCCCTTTTCGATCAATTCGCAGCGGCTCGGCGAGGTTGGCGCCTGCGGCTGCATTCCGGTGATTTACGATTGCCGCTTTCAGGCCGACCTGCCGCACTGGGAAGATCTGGCGCTCTATTTCCGAACTCGGCAGGGGCTGGCCGAATGTTTACGCAGCGATCGAATTACCGCACCCGATCGCTTCGCCGAAAAGTTTGATTACGACAATTTCGCTCGTCGAATTTTGCAAGACGCAGCGCCCTATCTAGGGCCATTGCCACTTGAAATTTGAGATTTGATCTATTTTGAGAGGAAGTTCTCTTCCACCAAAGACATGCGTCGTCCTGAACTCCCTGTTGATTGTCCACTTGGTGAGCCTCTAGGTTGCTGTAGGCTCAACGAGATCGGTAACGGTTAGCCTTCGTCCAAATAGTCGGCGAGGGTCGCGCTGGTATGGCGCAGACGCTGACTGACCAGCTTGGCGATTTTCTGGATGATCTTGAGTCCGAGGCGCGGCGTCTCCTCGCACAGTTTCTCGAATTGCGCTTTGGTCATCACCAACCAAGTGGCCTCTTCGCTCACCACTACGGAGGCAGATCGCGGCTCGCCGTCGATCAGCGCCATCTCACCAAAAGTTTTTCCGGGAGTGACTTGATGGATCACCCTCGCAGCGTCGCCGCGGTCGCGTTTGCAGATGGTGACGCCGCCCGACACCAAAAGATAAAGCGAAGCGTCGCGATCCCCCTCCTGAAAAATCTCGGTTCCAGGCGTGGCCCGAAACGCGGTGGACCACATCGCAAACGCCACCACCTCGTTCCAGGAAAAATCCTTGGCCCAGGTGGTCTGTTCGATGAGGTTGGCTCGCTCTTTGTCGATCAGCGACAACTTTTCAATGGTTACGGGTTTCTCTGGGGTCATTACTTTGCAGTGTATCCCCGCACCAGGCGAAATCCAATTCGGGCCGATCGCTCCGTCGACCAAGTGGGCCGGCGCGCGCTCACCAGACAGTCGACTTGCGAATCGGCCCAGCTGCCACCGCGCACCACCATCAAGCGAGCGCCGCTGTCATCGCG